>CAUVMU010000213.1:0-3728 GCA_963552775.1 uncultured Eggerthellaceae bacterium
AATTCGGGTCCCGTTGGGAGCGTCCTTCGACCATTGCGGGCGGCGTCGTGCTCATCCTCATCGGGACGAAGATCTTGCTGGAGCACCTCGGCATTCTCGTCTTGTAGCGTCGTCCCTCGAGCGGTCGCTCTCGGCCGGCCTTTTCATGCCGAAGCCGATGCTCCACGTTTTGTTGCGGTCTATGTCCAAGACGCTGCAATTGGACGGAAAGCGCTCGTTTGTTGAAAAACAAAATACCAGGTCAATGGCTTAAATTGTTACATAAAGAAGAGGTTGTAACACCCAGCCCTTTCACGGTGTTTTTTTGTACCTTTCGCATAAGCACCGTGTACGTTTCGAAACGTCTTTGACACAATAACGTGGGTTTCAAGACGAGAACACCTAAGGAGGTGCACATGGAACAGGAAACCATAATAGCGGAATTCGAAAGCTTGATGGCCTCACGCGGGGTGAGCCGACGCAGCTTTCTTCAATTCTGCGGCGCCCTGGCGGTTGCAGCCGGTATGACCGAGCTTGCAGCGCCGCGGGTTGCCCAGGCGGTCGAAGAGTCGGTCATCGGCGCCACGAAGGGCAATCTGCACCCGGTCATCTGGTTGGAGGGCGCGTCCTGCACGGGATGCACCGAATCGTTCGCCCAGCTTGAAACGCCCGACGTAGGGTCGGTCGTGCTCGAGCTGCTGTCGCTGAACTATTCGGACGTCCTTTCTGCCGGAGCGGGCCACTCGATTGAGCACGCGAAAGAGCAGACCATTGCAGCGGGCGGATACGTCCTCGTATACGAAGGCGCTGTGCCGCAGGGATGGGACGGCAACGCGCTGCGCATTGCGGGCAAGCCCGGTTACGAGCACCTGATCGAGGCCGCCGAGAACGCTGCAGCTGTGGTGGCGCTCGGCTCGTGCGCGGTCAACGGCGGCTGGCTCGGCGCGAACCCCAACTCGGCCGATTCGTGCGGTGTGGAGAAATTCCTTGCCGGGCACGGCATCGACAAGCCGGTCGTCAACGTTCCCGGCTGCCCGGCCAACCCCGAGTGGCTTATGGCCGTGCTGACCGAGGTCATCCTGCTCGGAGGTCAGCGTCTCGAGCTCGATTCCATGAACAAGCCGGTCGGCATCTTCGGCCAGACGGTGCACGACAACTGCGAGCGTCGCGGCCACTTCGAGAACGGCGAGTTCGTATACAAGTTCGGCTCTGAGGAAGAGGAGCTGGGCTACTGCCTGTACCCGCTCGGCTGTCGCGGTCCGCAGACGAACTCCAACTGCGGCATCACCATGTGGAACAATCGTCGCAGCTGGTGCGTCCAGGCTGGCTCTCCCTGCTTGGGCTGCTGCGAGGCCAACCCGGCAGATCCGGGTGCGAACTGGGTCGAGGTCAACACGCCGTTCTACCAACGCCATCGCGACCTGCGCATCGGCGACTGGACCTTCCAGCCCACCACGGTCGCCGCAGGTCTGACCGGCCTCGTCGCGGCTGCGCTTGTGGTGCACGGCTTCGGCATGAAGAAAGCGGGCCGCATGGACGGCGGCGCCGACTTCGAGACCAAGCGCAAGTGGGATGCCGCGCATCCCGACAAGTCCATCGGCCAGTACGACGCCGCGTACGGCATCGCCTCGCCGGAGGAGCTTGCCGCATCCGTCGCCGAGAATACGAAGTCCGCATCTGCCGAGGCGCCCGTTGCGGCTCCTAACGCCGCCGATGAGGCGACCGGCTCCGATACCGAAGGGGGGAGGTAAGTCCTCATGGCTCGTTCAATCATCGATCCGATCACCCGCATCGAGGGTCACATGCGCGTGGAGATGGAAGTCGAGAACGGCAAGGTGACCAACGCCTGGGCATCGGCCGGCAGCTTCCGCGGCATGGAACTCGTCGTGCAGAACCGCACCCCCGAGGACGCCACTCAGATCGTGCAGCGCATTTGCGGCGTGTGCCCGGTTTCCCATGCCCATGCGTGCGCTATTGCGACCGAGCAGGCCTACGGCATCAAAATCTCCAACAACGCGCGCATCATCCGCAACCTCATGGAGGGCGCCCAGTTCCTGCACAGCCACATCCTGTGGTTCTACAACCTGGCCGCGCTCGACTACGTGAACCCGTTGAACGCCCTTACGGCCGATCCTGCCGATGCCGAGGCGCTTGCAGCTGCAGCCGGCACGTCCGCGAACAGCGACCTCGCCGCGCTTCAGCGGCGTCTGAAGACCTTCGCACAGAACGGCCAGCTCTCCATCTTCTCGGGCAACTGGTTCGACGCCGAGGGCGGCACCGCCTACAAGCTTCCGCCCGAGCTCGATTTGATCTGCACGGCCCATTACCTCGAAGCGCTTAAGATCCAGGCGAAGTCCTCCGAGATCGCGGCTTTGCTCGGCGGCAAGATGCCGCACGTCATGACGCTGATTCCGGGCGGTACGGCTTTCGTGCCCACCGCGCAGAAACTCGACGACCTCAAGGCGCTCGTCGACGAGGTGTACGATTGGGTTGCGGCCACCATGGTTCCCGACACGTTGGCCATCGCTCCCTACTACGCCGACGCGCTGTCGTTCGGTCGTGGGTGCGGGCACTTCCTGGCTTGGGGCGTGTTCGAGAACCAGAGCATGAAGATGTCCGAACGCTATCTGCCCTCCGGCGTCCTCGACGAGAAGCTCAACCTCACCGAGGCTGACGAGAGCAAGATCACCGAATACGTGGGCCATTCGTGGTACAAGGGTACGGGCACGTACCAGGCGCCTGACTTCACCACCGAGCCCGAGTTCACCGATTACGACGTGAACGACCGCTACACCTGGTGCAAGGCGCCGGCATACGACGGCAAGGCCTATGAGGCCACGAGCCTTTCGCGCGTGCTCGTCGCGTACCAGCGCAACGTTTCGTTCATGCGCCGCAACGTCGACAGCATGCTCGAGGCGCTCGGTGCCGCGGGCAATCTCGATATCATCCAGTCGACGCTCGGCCGCACGGCTGTCCGTCAGGTCGAGACGCTCTACATCGCCTCGCTCATGAAGGAATGGGTCGACGAGCTTATCGAAGCCGTCAAGGGCGGCGACAGCGAGTACTTCAAGGAACCCGTTACCGTGACCGGCGACGGCGCCGGTTTCTGGGAGGCTCCGCGCGGCGCGCTCTATCATTCCACCAAAGTCGAGGGCGGCAAGATCAAGGGCTACCAGATCATCATCCCGACGACCTGGAACCTCGCCCCCATCAACGAGCAGGGCGTTCACGGTCCCATCGAGGAGGCTCTCATCGGCTGCCCCGTCGAGGACATCGACAAGCCCATCAACGCGCTGCGCACGGTCCACAGCTACGACCCGTGCGTGTCGTGCTCCGTGCACGTGAGCGAGCCTGCCACCGGCAAGCATTTCGAGACCGTCACGAATCCGTGGGGGGTGAAATAGCATGGCACATTTAGCGCACTATCGCGAGGCTCATCCCATCCAGTTCGTCGTGACGCACTGGGTGAACCTCGTTTCCATGATCGCGCTGATCATGAGCGGGTTCATGATCCATTTCCCAGTCGCGGGCACCATGGGCATCTGCCGCGGTCTGCACATCTTCTTCGGGTTCGTGCTGTTCGTCAACTGCCTGGTCCGCGTCGTGCTGGCGTTCTTCATCCGATATTTCATTGTGGAATTGTATCTGGTGGATGGGCCGTCCATGCGGCCAACCTTGCAGAGCGCGGAACGGCTGGTCGTCAATAAATTTATTTATCGCTTTCGCCCTCCGGAGCGGGGCGAGATCTT
>CAUVMU010000214.1:0-3706 GCA_963552775.1 uncultured Eggerthellaceae bacterium
CACGGGACTGACCGGGCGGACCGCCACCTCGTGGTCGACAATCGGCGCAACCTGCTCACGCGCCCACTGCACGGCAGGAGCCTTGTCCCCGATATAGTGCACCATGACGTTCTTAAGACCGTGCTGCTCGACGTCCTCTTTGAACTTGTCGAGCATCTTGGCGAGCGCCTTGTTGTGCGTGCGCACCTTGGAGAACGTCGAGGAAACGCCGTCGGCAACCGTGATGACCGGGAATATCTTCACCAGATTGCCCAGAAGAGCTGCGGCGTTGCCGATACGGCCCCCCTTGTGCAGGAATGTCAGGGACTCGGGCACGAACAAAAAGCGCGTGCTCTCGATTCCCCGCGCGACCTCTTCGGCGCACTGGTCGATCGTCGCCCCGGCCTCGCGGGCCGCAGCGGCCCGCAGCACCGGCCAGGCCTCATCGAAGCTGTTCGAGGTCGAATCGATCAGGCGAAACGAGAATCCCGGATGCCACGCCGCGACGGAGCGTGCCGCGCGCAGAGCCGCCTCGAACGTCCCCGACATACGCGAGCCCAAAAACACGCCCAAAAGCTCGTCGCCCTGCTGGGCTATCCTGTCGAACATCGACTCCAAATGCACCTGGGAAGGCTGGCTCGACGTAGGGATGTTGTCGATCATGCCGTAAATATCCCGGTAGAACTCGTCGACGTCGAGCTCGGCATCGGCGTACTCGACCCCATCGCGGTTCACGAACAGCGTGACCACGTCGATGTCGTTCTCGCGGGCAACCTCGGACGGTATGCTCGCAACCGAATCGGTGACTATCCGTACCATGAATCCCCTCTCACAGTAGAACGCGCGCCACGGCGACGCGCGCGGCGCGCGGAGACTGCGAGCCGCATCCCATGCTATACCAAAACCTATTCGTAGCCGCGCAAGCGCGAAACCAAATCGCGGCGGCGCTCGAACAATCCACGTTCGAGGCCCACGGGATACGTATGCGGGTTGAGCATACGCTTCTGCGTCTCGTCGAGTGTCTCAAGACCCGCAGCAGCGCGATTGCGAGCCGCAAGCGCACTGCGGTCCTCCCGGGAGAGCGTGCATCGTCCACCGCGCGCAAGCGAGGCGAGCAACATCTCGAAACGCTTGCCGGCGAGCTTTTTCTGACGCAGCCAATCGTTGGGATCGACGATGACTTCGCCGTCCCCGATGCCCGCGTTCACATCGAACACCATGTCCCCGGCAAGGCGGCCGTCTTCGGCGAAATAGCGCCGCACGTCGAGGATTCCCGGCGTAGTGAGCTTCTGGGTCGATTCCGTGATCTTCACGTGATCGCGCCAGCGCTCCTCGCCCGCCGCGCGCGTGGCGGAGAGCTTGTACACGCCTCCGAGCGTGGGCTGGTCGTACGCGCAGGCGAGCTTCGTGCCCACGCCCCACGACATGACCTGGGCTCCCTCGTCGCGAATGGACTTGATGGTATGCTCGTCGAGGTCGTTCGACAGCACGATGCCGCAATCGTCGAGCCCCGCCTCGTCGAGCATGCGCCGCGCCATCTTCGCAAGCCACGCGAGATCGCCCGAATCGATGCGAATCCCCGTCAAACGCTCGCCGCGCTCGCGCATCTCCAGACCCACGGTAATGGCGTTGCGCACTCCCTGCTCGACATCGTACGTATCGACGAGCAGCACGCAGTTCGTAGGAAACGACTGCGCGTACGCGCGGAACGCCGTAAGCTCGTCGGGAAACGACATGACCCACGAGTGCGCATGCGTCCCGGATACCGGAAGGTCGAACAGCTGGCCGGCGAGCACGTTCGACGTCGAAGCGCAACCGCCGACGATGGCCGCGCGCGACGCCCACACGCCGCCCGCAGCGCCCTGGGCGCGCCGCAACCCGAACTCGGCTACGGGGGAAGCGGCTGCCTGGCACACGCGCGCGGCCTTCGTGGCGATAAGCGTTTCAAAATTCACGCAGTTCAGCAGAGGGGTTTCTATGAGCTGGCACTCCATGATGGGGCCGCGCACCCGCACGAGGGGTTCGTTGGGGAACACGACGGTCCCCTCGGGAACGGCATCGATGTCGAGGCTCAGCTCGAAGTCGCGCAGATAGTCGAGGAACCCCCGCCTGAACAGCTTGCCACCGCCTGGGGCGTCGAGCGAGGCAAGGAAGTCGACCGCTGCGTCGTCGAACGTGTACGTGTCGACGAGTTCGGCAAGCTGATCCATGCCGCAGGCGATGGCGTAGCCGCCTTTGAACGGGTAATTGCGGAAGTACATGTGGAAGCACGCCTCGGTGTCCCCCATGCCGTGCTCCCAGTAGCCCTGCGCCATGGTCATCTGGTACAGGTCGGTCATCATCGCGTAATCGACGTTCATACTCGCTCTCCTCTCACGAAAAGCCCCGCAGGGAGCTCAGCGCTCCCGTCAGCCGCCGTAAATTCGCAAATCAATGAGCCGTTAGCCCGTGCTCGCTCCGTCCGACGGCCCCTCGGTCCGATGGGAGCGCCGACGCGGCCGACGATGGCCGCCCTCGGGAGCCGACTTACCGGATTCCCCCTGCGCCCGCCCAGCATGGTCCGATGCGGGCCGATGCGCGCGCTCGGGCCTGCGATTGCGCAGCTCGGAGGACTTCCTCCCTGGCCGTGCAGCGCCCTCGAAACGCGCGAGGGCTTCGGACGCAGAGGGTTCCTGGCGACGCTTCGGGGCCGATGAACGGCCCTTGCCCTCGCCGGAAGCATGCTGCTTGCGCCGCGAACGTCCTCCGGCGGAGCGGGCGCGCTCGGCTGCCTGCCCGCCCGCATCGCCGCGACGGCGGGAAGAACGCGAAGCTGCATCAGAAGCAACCTGCTCAGGCGCCCCTTCTTCCGCAGAAAGCTTGATGGATCGACGGGGACGCTGCTTGCGCGGCGCCTTGCCCGCAGCATCGACGTCGTCGCGACGCTTCGAGCGGGACCTTTCCTTCGCACGGCTCTCGGAAGATGCACCTACCGCACGCGCGCGCGTGGGGTCGGCGAGTTTATCAAAGCCGGTCAAACGAGAGGTCATGAGCGCGGAGGACTCGATAGAGCCCATGTCGGCAACGCTGTGCGCGCGCTCCCATGCCTCCTCCCCTATGAGGTTGGGGCGGGCGGCCCCGTCAGCCGTCTCCATGTCGGCCAGGGGCACCTTCACCGCTTTCGCGCCCTCGACCTGAACCGACACCACCTCGCGCGGAACATCCAGGTCGACCACCTTCGCCGGCCCCTCGGGGGTCTCCACCTTGGCGTTGCGCTTGGGCGCGCGGCCTTTGAAATCCTTGTAGGCGCCGTACTCGTAGCGCAGACAGCACATAAGGCGCCCGCATACGCCCGATATCTTCTGCGGGTTCAAAGAGAGGTCCTGCTCTTTGGCCATGCGAATCGAGACCGGGCAGAACTCGCCTCCAAGGCGCCTGCAGCACAGCTCCTGCCCGCAGTGGCCGTACCCGCCCACCATCCGGGCCTCGTCGCGCACGCCGATCTGCTTCATGTCCACGCGAACGTGGAACTGCGCGGCGAGCTTGCGCACGAGTTCGCGGAAATCGACGCGCTCTTCGGCCTCGAAGTAGAACACGGCCTTATCGCCGTCGAACATGAACTCGACGGCGACCGGGTTCATATCCTCGACCGTCTCCGCGGCGATGCGTTTGAACACGGGCAGCGCCTCGCGGCCGCGCGCGTCGAGCTCGGCCGATTTGCGCACGTCTTCGGCGGTCGCGATGCGCT
>CAUVMU010000215.1:0-3692 GCA_963552775.1 uncultured Eggerthellaceae bacterium
TTCTACCTGTTCAGAGTAGGTACTTAAACGAACATTCACAACGTGGAGTCAAGGCCTGGAGCAGCACCCCCCAGCTCGTCGAGATACGGGGAGAAAGCGAGCACCGCTAAGGATTTGCCCCCTTCGTTGCGCATGCGGTGCACGTGCATGCCAAGCGCTGCAGCCGTGTTCGCCTCATCACGCGAAAAGCACGAGAGCACGAACGTATCGCAGGTCTTCGAGATGAGGCTGTACCACGTCCTGCGCTCCTGGGCGCGAATGGCATTCGCGCGCTCCTCGTCGCAGACAAGGTCGTAAACCCGTGAGTCGGGGTAGAAGCCGTCCACAGCGCCGGTTAGAATCACGACGTCGAAATCGAGACCGATGGCCATCTGCGGGAGCCCGATGCGCACCGCGTCGGCGTCGTCGAACGTGCGCTCAAGGCGACCGCGTGCGCGGTCGAGCAGCTCCATTGGCGTTTCGGAGCCCACGATGGGCTCGACGAGCGCGAGGAAATCGCGGGGAGCCTCCCGCTGCCCCTCGTCGCGCAAGGCGTTGAGAACAGCGAACCCGCGCCTATTCCCGACGCGCCGGGCAAGGTCGATGCCTGCGCGGTAACGTTCCGAAAGCAAGTCAGAACCGAGGAAGGGCTCCTCTTCTCCCGAAGCGAGGGCGGCGAGCACGTCCACGACATCGCGCGAGGTCGCTCGTGCACGTTCCTCGAGACGACACCAGTGGTTCGAGTTCGTCAGATAGTCCCCGAACCCGCACCAGGAGCGCCATGCCACGGCATCGGTAAGGTCGGCCACGAGATTCAACCCTGTCAGAGCTCGTAAACCTGCGCATTTCGCGTTGTCGCGCGGGTCGCCTCCGATACCGTGGTACGAGATGAGGAGGTCGCATTTTACCTGGTTCGCCTCGAGAATCTTCCCGATCGCCCTGCCCCAGAGCGCGTTGGGCACGGCGATGAACACCCGATGGGGGCGCACGGGAGCGCAACCGGCATCGCCGAGAACGCGGTGCTTCACGTAACGCGCAATGCCGCGGAACTCATTGTTAGGGTACGTCCAGTTCACGAACTTGACCGTTCCCTCGCGCGTATCGGCGGGCACGACGAGGGGCGTGCCCGCGTTGAGGCCGCCGCGCTCCACGAGCGATTCAACCAGGGCCGCTGCACGTGCGGGCATGCGCAAGCTGCGATCGAGAACGAACGTACGCGATTCGGAGTGGACGGTTTCGAAATCGAGCAGACCGGCGACATATGGGTACGGTTCGGCCGTCTCCACGAGCTCGTTGACGCAGCCGCAGACGAACAGCTGACGCGAACAGGAAAGCTCCGCAAGCACCTGGGACGCGCGGCTCAGGTTCTCGAAATCGTCGACCAGCACGTAGGGGCGTGCAAGCGCTGCACGAGCGGTTTCGCTTCCCTCGAGATACCGGCAGGCAACGTTCGAGAGTTCGCAGCGCAGCATTGCCTTTCGGCTGATCAGATGAGCGAGCACCGCATCGTGCACCGCACGCTCCTCGGCGCCGATGATAAATCCCTCGTCGGTTTCCCCCAGCTCGGTCCACACTCGGAAGAAGAACTTCAGCATTTCCCGCAAGCGCTTGCCCGAAACGCCGGTGACCTTCATGTCCTCCACCAGAATGCGCTCTTCGAAATCGGCCAGAACGCGCGGGAAACGCCCTGTTGCACGCGCGGCCTCCGGAGCGGAGAGCACATCCTCGGCAAACTGGGTCGCCGTCGAAACCGGTACGGGACACGAATCTCCGAGACGTTCGGACAGGCGCGCACGCGCCTCGGCGGCCGCCGATCGCGTTGCGGCGATCACGCGTATCTCGCCAGGCGAAACGTCGGCAGCGAGCAACGTCGCCACACGTTCGACCAAAACGGCGGTCTTGCCCGTCCCGCCGCCGCCGAGCACCCGAACGAACGCATCGTCGCAGGCCGCAGCCTGAGCTACCATCCCCCTTGAGGATTCTCCCATGGGGAATCAACCTCCTTATCGCTCCGCTAACGATCGAAGCCTTGCGTTTGCGTTTTCGTTTTCTCCAGGTATTCCTCGAGCACGTCGAGCAGCTCCTGGTTGCTGTGCACGTCGAGCTTGTGGTACAGGTTGCGCATATGCGTCTGGAACGTGCTCTTCGAAATGACCAGCTGCTCTTCGATATACGTTCCGTTGCGGCCGCGCAGCACGAGCCCCATGATCTCGGACTCGCGCGGGGTCAGGCGAAAATCTTGCTCGATAAGGCGACATGCTCGACGGAACTTCCCCGTGCGCACGGAAGACTTCGTCACGAGGTTCCAGACCGTGCCGAAGCTCTCGCCTTGGAACGTCAAGGTGAGCGCAAGGAACAGAAACGCCAGCAGCGCCAGAAAGATCCACTTCTCTCCCGTCAGGGCGAAGACCCCTATGAAGAAGCGGGCAACGATGCCCAAAGCGACCGACCCTTCGAGCAGAAGCCGGGCGAACAGGAACGTGCGCACCGTACCCATACGTTCGTACACCTTGGGCAGCTGCAGCCACAGAAGCGCATCGAACATGACGTATGAGACCCTCATAATCAGAAAGGCGGAAACGACCATGCTTTCGTGGTAGGCGAGCAGCAGCACCTGAGCGAAGCCCGCCAACGGTAGAATGGCCAGGTTCATGGCGCTGAAACCGAAGTTGCGCTTCGTTTTGAGTGCATAGCCCACGATGAAGACGCCGAGCAGCGCGTTCACGAACAGGCACCCGCTCGCAACCAGCCAGCCGTCGCGTTCGGCGAAGGCGAACTGATAGGCCATGCCGTAACCGAGCCCCATGGCGACCAAGCCGAGCGAGAGCCTCCACGGCAACCACCGGGCCACGAGGTTGGCGGGGATCACGAGGGGCTTTTCCTCATCCATCCGCGCCGCAAGAGCGAAAACCCGCAGAATGGCGCAGCCCGAAGCAAGGGGAAGCGCTGCTATGAGCGCCGCAGCAGCAGCGAAGGGCAGCGCCATGCCGAGGGCGGCCACGACGAACGAAACGAGAAAGCCTCCCGCTATCTGCAAAGAAGCGCGATCTCGGCCCTTGGCGAACAGCGAGGCCCACGTGATGAGCAGAAACCCGGACCCTACCCCCGTGGAGAACGAAGCGAGGTGCATGGCTGCGGCACCCGTGCTCGTTCCGACCAGGTAGGGAACGAGCGCCATGGCCGCAGTTCCCGCACAGGTGAGCACTGCGGCTGCCACGACGAAACGTCGATTCGGAGCCCCCCAACGCCGGTACAGCGCGAACGCAACGGGAATGATTCCCAAATACCCTGCAAAGGAGGCGAGCTCCATCGTCGTTCCGAAATCGTAAGCGCCCTCCGTTTGCGGGAACAGACGCTGCGAGAAACATGCCAGGTACAGCCAGGCATAGTAGCAGCCGATTCCGAGCGCGCTCATATGGGGCAGGCTCCGAAGCGCTCGGACAGGCGATACCGCAACGACGAGGTCGTCTTGCGTCAGCGACTCCGAGAAAGCGAATCCCACAGGGTCTTTCTGCACTTCATCGGGGGGGACGCCTCCGTTCCCCACGCCTGCGCCATCGTTGTTGCCACGACGTCTTTCCATGTCAACCCCCCCATCGGACGGCAGCCTTCGCATGCCGCCGCCCGCTCCCATTCGCAAAGCCTTGCAGCCTCGCCCTCCCAAGCGGGGCTGCAGGACCGAAGCCGGGCGCGTCGGTCCTGCATATGGGCCT
>CAUVMU010000216.1:0-3669 GCA_963552775.1 uncultured Eggerthellaceae bacterium
CGTGCTCTCGTAGCATGCGCCGAGCATAAGGATTCCCGCGCCGGCCGCCGGGCCCGCGCCGAAACGATAGGAGAGACATGCCTGAAACCGCTCTTGACCGTACGGAGGGGTCGCCCGAGCTGCCACCGACCTTCCAGGACGTCATCATGAACCTGCAGCGCTACTGGGCCTCGACGGGCTGCGTCATTCTGCAGCCCTACGACAACGAGGTCGGAGCGGGTACGAACGCGCCGGCAACGACGCTGCGCGCCCTCGGCCCCGACACGTGGCGCTGTGCCTACGTGCAGGGATGCCGCCGTCCCACCGATGGCCGCTACGGCGAGAACCCCAACCGTACCCAGCACTACTTCCAGTTCCAGGTGCTCATCAAGCCTTCGCCCGACAACATCCAGGACCTCTACCTCGGGTCGCTGCGCGCCATCGGCATCGACACCGACAAGCACGACGTGCGCTTCGTCGAGGACGACTGGGAAAGCCCCACGCTCGGCGCCTGGGGGCTCGGGTGGGAAGTGTGGATCGACGGTATGGAGGTCACGCAGTTCACGTACTTCCAACAGGTCGGCGGCTTTGAATGCAGTCCCGTGCCGGTCGAGATAGCCTACGGTCTCGAGCGGTTGGCCATGTACATCCAGGGTGTGGACAGCATGTTCGATATCGTGTGGGCGCGCGGCGACGACGGCGTCACGTTCACGTACGGCGACGTCTACCTTGAAAACGAGCGCCAGTACTCGACGTACAACTTCGAGGCAGCCGATACCGAGTTTTTGTTCCAGGAGTTCAACGACCGCGAGGCGGAGTGCCTGCGCACGCTCGAAGCGAACCTGCCGCTTCCCGCCTACGACAGCGTCCTCAAGTGCTGCCACACGTTCAACCTGCTCGATGCGCGCGGCGTCATATCGGCCACGGAGCGCATGGCCTACATCTTGCGCGTGCGCACGCTCGCCAAGGCATGCTGCGCGTCCTACATGGAGCATGTCGTCGGGCTTGCGCCCGCCGATGATGTCCGAACCGCGTCAGAGGCGAAAGGAGCGTCTCATGAGTAGCGCGCGCACGCTCGCCTTCGAGCTGGGATGCGAGGAGATTCCCGCATTCGACCTGCACAACGCCACGGCCGCTCTTGGCGACCTCGCCCGCAACCTTCTCGATGCCGCCAAGATTCCCCACGGGGGCATCCGCGTGCTGTCCACCCCGCGCCGTTTGATCGTGCTCGTCTCCGACGTGGCCGACGCGACCGCAGCGGTCGACGAGGAGTTCCGCGGTCCCTCCGCCAAGGCCGCTTTCGACGCCGAGGGCGATTTCACGAAAGCCGCTCTCGGATTCGCACGTGGCAAGGGTGTGGACGCCTCCGCGCTCGAGGTGCGCGACGTCGACGGAGTCCCGTACGTGTTCGCCGTGCGCCATCTGGACGCGCAGCCGACTGCCGGCCTGCTCGGGCCCGCGCTCGAGAACCTGATCGAGAGCATTCCGTGGCCGAAGTCCTGTCGATGGGCGCGTCGCAGCGAGCTGTTCTCGCGTCCTGTGCGCTGGATCGTGGCCCTGCTCGGCTCCGAAGTGGTTCCCGTCGAGTTTGCGGGTCTGAAGTCGGGAAACCTTACGTGGGGACATCGCGTGCTCTCGCCGGGCGCTCACGAGGTGCCCTCGGCTGACAAGCTCATCGACGTGCTGCGCGCCTGCCGCATCGTCGTGAGCGAGGAGGAGCGCGAGCAGCGCATCCGCGAGGGCGTCGCCCGCATCGAGGCCGAGACGGGCTCGCGCGCTGAACTGCCGGCCAAGACGCTGCTCGAGGTCGTGAATCTCTCCGAGCATCCTGCGGTGCTCTGCGGTACGTTCGATGAAGAGTTCCTCAAGGTGCCCGAGGAGATCATCGTCGACGCCATGCTCATGCACCAGCGCTACTTCCCCCTGTACGACGGTGACGGGCGCCTCACGAACCGCTTCATCGTCGTGTCGAACGGCGATCCCGAATGCGGCGAAGTCATCACGGCGGGCAACGAGCGCGTTGTGCGCGCGCGCCTCGACGACGCGAAGTTCTTCTACGAGGAGGACCTCAAGCGTCCGCTCGAGGACTACGTGGCGGGCCTCGATTCGGTCGTGTTCCAGGAAACGCTCGGCACCATGCGCGACAAGACCGCGCGCATCGAGGCCGTCGCAGCCCATCTGGCCGCCGATGCGGGTCTTTCCGATGCCGAGGCCGCGCTTGCCGTGCGCGCCGCTCATCTGGCGAAAGCAGACCTCGTGACGAACGCGGTCGTGGAGTTCACGAGCGTTCAGGGCATCATGGGCGCCTACTACGCCGAGGCCGCCGGCGAGGATGCTGCGGTCGCCGAGGTCGTGCGCGACCACTACCGTCCGCGCTTCTCAGGCGATGCGCTGCCTGCGACGCCCGTGGGCAAGGTCGTGGCCGCCGCCGACAAGCTCGATACCATCTGCGGCCTGTTCGCGGTCGGCCAGGGCCCGACCGGATCGTCCGACCCGTTCGCCTTGCGGCGCAGCGCCATCGGCATTCTCGCGCTCATGGATGACGGCCTGTCTATCTCGCTTGTGCGCGCCGTCGACGCGTCGTTGGCCGCGTACGCCGAAGGGGGCCTTTCCTTCGATCCGGCCGCCGTTCGCGCCGAGGTGCTCGACTTCTTCATCACCCGCACGCGCGTCATGCTGCGCGACGGAGGGGCGGCGCCCGATGCCGTCGACGCCGTGCTCGCCGTCGGGGTGGAGGAACCCTCGGTGTTCATTGCCCGCGTGCGCGCCCTCGAGGCTGCTCGCGCGAACGCTCCCGAAACGTTCTCCGACCTGGCTATCGCGTACGCTCGCGCCAACAACCTGCGCGATGCAAAGCTCGGCGTCGATGTTGACAGGTCCCTGTTCGACGACGTGGAATCGGCGCTCGACGCTGCCATCGGATCTGCGGGCGATCGCGTGTCGGCCGCTCTCGCCGCAGGCGATTACCCCGCTGCGCTCGACGAGCTCGCAGCCCTGCGCGCCCCGATCGACATGTTCTTCGAGGTGACGCTCGTCATGGACGAGGACGCCGCTTTGCGCACGAACCGCCTGCGCCTGCTCAACCGATTCGTTTCCGTGTTCGTGAACGTCGCCGACTTCGGGAAGATGGCGAAGGCGGGCAAGTAGCATGGAGGAGTTCGTTCCCCTGGAGAACCACACGGCGCTGCCGACCATCTACGTGGTCAGCGACTCGGTGGGTCTGACGGGCCAGGCCATCGCGCGGGCCGCTGCCGTCCAGTTCGGCGTCAGCGACCCGTGCATCGAGGTTCTGTCGAAGGTGAAGAGCATCGAGCAGGTGGCGCGCTTCCTCGAGGCGCACGAGGCGTGGTACCTCGAGCACACGGGCGATTCCCGCATGCTCGTAGTCTACACGCTCGTGAACAAGGAGCTCGCCGCCGCTTTCGCAGCCTACGCCGAGACGAAGGACAACATCACGGCCATCGACATCATGACGCCGGCTATCGAGGCCATCGGGACTTTGACCGGGCTCGCCCCTTCGCGCACTCCCGGCCAGCTCCATGTGGCGAACCAGCGCTACTTCCGGCGCATCGAGGCGGTCGAGTTTACGATCGCGCACGACGACGGGCAGAACCCGCACGAGCTTACGCGGGCCGACATCGTGCTGCTCGGCGTGTCGCGCTCGTCGAAGACCCCGCTTTCCATCTACCT
>CAUVMU010000217.1:0-3662 GCA_963552775.1 uncultured Eggerthellaceae bacterium
CATGCCACGCGCGTCGAGAGCGGGCACGACCTCCATGAGCGCGGCCGCCTGCTCGATGCTCAGCACGTCGGGAAGAAGACGGGGCTTGCGCGGGAGCTGCACGGTCTCGGCCGGGTTGCGCTCGGCGGCGCCTTCACGCAAGCAGAAGCGATGGAATCCCTTGACCGCAGAGAGTCGCCGGCTCGCGCTCGAAGCCGCATAGCCGCGCTCCATCAGGTCGGATGCGTAGGCCGCAACGTCGTCGCGGACGATGTCGCGCACGCGGGAAACGCCGCGCGCAGTAAGAAACCTTTCGTAATCGACAAGGTCGGCCGCATACGCGGCGACGGTAGCGGGCGACGACCCGCGCTCGATGCGCAGATGCCCCAAGTATTCTTCGCGCTCGGATTCCAGCGCCATCCTATCGCCTCTCCCGCCGTATCTATCGCCATGCCCGGTACCGCAGCGCCGTCCCTCCCGCGAGCCCGCGCCGCAAGCGGAAAGGCAGCCCGTGGTGGGCGAGCCCGTACGTCCCTCCCCGCAAGCCTGCGCCGCAAGGTTACCGCACCCGCGCGCAGCCGCATACCCGACGGCGCGGCGAGGACCGGCAGCTCCATCCGCGCAGGCATGCCGGCGCACCAGCACGGCACTCCTTTCAAGCGCATGGTATCACCCCTAGGCGCGAAGCGGCACAACTCGACACCATAATCGTTGCCGTGCACGTACCAGATCACCCCCCAGGCGCGAAGCGGCACAGCGAGTTTTAACGCACTCGTAATACAGCCGGACCGAAACGCGAGCAAACGCGAGCGCCGCGCGGTTTCCGCGAAAAATAGCTCGTATACGCCTCGACCGAGTGCGCGTGGCGCGCCAACCTGATATATAATCGAGTTGTTCGCGCGCAGGCGCGAACTTTTGCTTGTTAGCACCTGTGCCATGCGCCGCAAACAGACGAGTCAACCCCGACCCCGCGCCCTTGCCGAGAGAGAAGAGGATTCATGTCGATGCAAACCGGTTTCGACAACGAGAAGTACATCGAACTGCAGGCGGGGCACATCCGCCAGCGCATCGACCAATTCGGCGGCAAGCTCTACCTCGAATTCGGCGGCAAGCTGTTCGACGACTACCACGCATCGCGCGTCCTGCCCGGTTTCGAGCCCGATACGAAGCTGCGCATGCTGAAGAACCTCGTCGACGACATCGAGATCGTGCTCGCCATCAACGCCAACGACATCGAACGCAACAAGGTACGAGGCGATTTGGGCATCACCTATGACGAAGACCTGCTGCGTCTCATGGACGCCTTCAACGAACTGGGCTTCTACGTGGGCAGCGTCGTCATCACGCAGTACCGCAACCAACCCGACGCCGACCAGTTCCGCCAGCGCCTCGATGCGCTCGGCGTGAGAAGCTACCTGCACTACCCCATCGCCGGCTACCCTTACGACATCGACCGCATCGTAAGCGAGGAGGGCTACGGCACCAACGAATACGTGGAGACCTCGCGCCCGCTCGTGGTCGTAACGGCTCCCGGCCCCGGGTCGGGCAAGATGGCGACCTGCCTCTCGCAGCTTTACCACGAGCACGTGCGCGGCGTGTCGGCCGGATACGCCAAGTTCGAAACGTTCCCCATTTGGAACCTCCCGCTCGACCACCCGGTCAACATCGCCTACGAAGCCGCGACCATCGACCTCAACGACGTGAACGCCATCGACCCCTTCCATCTGGAGACCTACGGCAAGTCGACCGTGAACTACAACCGCGACATCGAGATATTTCCCGTGCTCAAAGCCATGCTCGAGCGCATTTTGGGAGCGAGCCCCTACAACTCCCCCACTGACATGGGCGTGAACATGGCCGGTCTCGCCATAGCCGACGACGCGGCCGTGCGCGAAGCCGCAAAGGCCGAGATCGTACGCCGTTACTTCAAAGCTGCCGAGAACGCGCGGCGCGCAGGCTGCGGCAGCGAAGAGGTGACCAAGGTCGAGATTCTCATGAAGAAAGCCGACGTGAGCGTCGACATCCTGCCCTCGCGCGCCGCCGCGCTCGCCAAGGCCGCCGAATCGGGAGGACCGGCCGGCGCCATCACCCTGCCCGACGGGCGCAACATCACGGGAAAGACGTCCGCACTGCTCGATGCAGCCTCGTCGGTGCTGCTCAACGCCATGAAAGCCCAGGCCAACCTCGCCGACGACCTGTACGTGATCAGCGACCTGGCGCTCGAGCCGATCTGCCACCTGCGCACCGATCATCTCGGCCACGAGAATCCGCGCCTGCATCCCGGCGAGATGCTCATCGCGCTCTCGACCAGCTCGCTCACCAGCCCACTCGCCGCACGCACCATCGAGCATCTCAAAGAGCTCAAAGGGTGCGACGCCTGCTTCTCAGTCATCATATCCGAGGAGGACGAGCGCCTCTACCAGTCTCTCGGCATCAACGTATGCTGCGAGCCGAAGTTCGACCAGCATCGCTACTACCACGTGTAAATGCAGGTCAACGCGACGACGAACCCCGCCGCAAAACGCACGGTGGAAACCGACGGCTCCCGACAGGAACAGCGGGGAGAGCGAGAACAGCGGGGAGAGCGAGAACAGTGGGGACAGCGAGGACCGCGGGGACAGCGGGAAGGGCGCGATCAGCGGGAAAAGCGGTGACAGCGGGGAGAGCGGTGACAGCAGGAACGCCCCTCCCACATTGAAGCAGGAGGGGCGTTCTCCTATCGGGGCGAGGGAATCCCGAAAGCGGATGCAAAAGGGTGCCCCGACAAGAAGCGACGTCCGGAGGTTACGCTATCTCGCGGCGAGCCTGCGGCGCCTGGTCCTGAGCGGCCGCGAGACCGGCAAGCCAATCCTTCATCTGCTCGTACTGGGCCTGCACTTCGCGCTCGGCGCCGACCTGGTCGGCCAGAGCCACGACTTCGCAGGCGCTGTGCTTGTCCTCGGGCGTGCCGGAAAGCGGGTCGACCTGATGCATGGTCAGCACGTTGCACTTGCCGATCCACCACTGGTAGGTCATGTACACCGACCCCTTGTTGATGCGGTCGTTCACCTTCGCACGCGAGAACACCTTGCCGCGACGCGACTGGACCCGCACGATATCACCGTCGGCGATGCCGCGATCGCGCGCGTCGTCGGGGTTGATGTTCACGTACCCGGGCTCGTCGGCGAGCAGCGTCAACGCCGCGCAGTTGCCCGTCATGGAACGGCACGAGTAATGCCCCACCTCGCGTACCGTGCACAGAACGAGCGGGTACTTCTCGTCGGGAACCTCGGTGGGCTCGATGAAGTCGTGCGCCATGAGGCGGGCCCGCTTATCGGGCGTGTTGAACGTGCCGCCCAGATACAACGTGGGCGTGCCGTTGCCCTCCAGGGTGGGAATGGGCCACTGGGCGTAACCGACACCTTCCATTTTCTCGTAGGTCGCCCCGTAGAAGTTCGGGCACAGCTCGCGAACCTCGTCCCAAATCTCCTTCGTGTTGTTGTAATGCATCGGATACCCCATGCGCGTGGAGAGATCGGCGAATATCTCCCAATCGTGACGGCATTCGCCCTTCGGCGGCACGGCGGCCGTGAAGCGCTGGAACGTGCGGTCGGATGCGCTGAACACGCCGTCGTGCTCGCCCCACGAGGTGCCCGGGAAGATGACGTCAGCATAGGCGCAGGTCTGCGTCATGAAAATGTCCT
>CAUVMU010000218.1:0-3657 GCA_963552775.1 uncultured Eggerthellaceae bacterium
CCTCGAACGAGGTCACCTTGACCACATCCCCCGCCTGCGGCGCCTCGATGTAGCAGCCCTCGCCCAAATACATCGCCACATGGCCTATGCCGCCCTCGTTGTCGGAGAAGAACAGCAGGTCGCCCATGTGAAGGTCATCGGATGCGACGTCCTCGCCCACGTTGTACTGGTCTTGGGCGACGCGCGGAAGCGAAACGCCCATGCCCTTGCGATACGAGTACTGCACGAGCCCCGAGCAGTCGAACGCTCCTGGAGCGGCCCCGCCCCATACGTAGTCGTCACCAAGGTGGCTGGTCACCTCCGCGACCAAATCCACCAGCGTACGGCTCTCTACTACAGGCTCGCCCGTCACAAGGTCAACGGCCGGCTTTCCCGTTACCGGGTTCACCGCCTGCACCGTGTAGGCGCGCGCCATTTCGTAGTCAAGCGGCTGGTCGTAACGAGTGAGGTCGTACTCTTGGATGTAGGCGATGAGCTTTTGGGCGTAGGCGCTGTCGGTTGCATAGAGGCCTTGCAAATACTGGCAGGCCTCCTCGTAGCTTGCGGCAGCCGATTTCCTCGCTCCCTCGTACAGCGGCTGAGACAGAAGTTCAACGTAGTCTGCCAGCGACTCCTTTATGGTCGGGCATGAGCGGAAATCCGCGACTATGCGTGTCAGGACCCCCGTACCGTCGTCTTCCAGCGTCGGCATCGCCACGCTCTCGCCATGGTAGCTGCCCTTGATGCCGAACAAGTTGTTGTAGGGAGGCTTCGAAAGCTCGGAATTCCCCGATGCCGACTCCAAGATGGCCTGTGCGATCATGACGGAGGCGTAGAGGTCGGCCTCCTGCGCCGCCGACCGCACCTGCTCGCCCACGACGGCGATGAACTTCGTCGTGGTCAGGCTGTAGCCGACATGAACGGGGCTCGACAAAATCGGGGCCTCAGCCGGGCTCGGCTCCTGTCCGGCGGGCGATTGGGAAGGAGCGGAATCCCATGAAGCCGACGTTGAGGGATGGTCTTCCGCAGGAGATGAAGGGGCCTCGTCCTCCCGCGCAGCTGACGACCCTTGGTCCGAGGACGGCGCCTCTTGCTCGGGCTGCTCTATCTCCCAGGGAGGATTGCGGATGGCCTGCTGCAAGCCTAGCAGCTCGCTCCCCAGCGCCAGGTCAGCGGAAGCGACGGCCTCCGCGTCGATGGCGAGGATCTCCGAGTCGCTCAGATGCTCCCCCCTCAGGTACTTGGCCAGCAACGGCACCCAAGCAGCCCCTTGGTCGGGCCGGGCCCGCAGAATGGCATCTGCATCGTAGGGGGCGTTCTGGCTAGAAACCAGCAGCGCCGATTCGTAAGAGGGGCCGGCATCGTTCGCATCGCCCTCCTCCCCGAAAGCTGCTCCGTTGGCGGACGGGTTCATGGCCAGGGCCAATACGACGGCCAGAGAGAACGCTCCCGCCCGCTTCAGCCTGTCGTCTCTCGATTCGGTTCCCTTCATCATCTTCGTTTCCGCTCCTTCTCCGGTCGTGCGCTCATTCGATTCCATTCGCCGCCTCCTCCTCATTTCCGCTCCTTTTTCGCTCGTACGCTCATTGTTTTCATTCATCGCCTGCCGTTGGTACGTCTTGCTCGGCAGGCTCCCAGGCCTCTTGTACGTCTTCCCCGGCCGGCTCCCAGGCCTCTCGTGCGCCTTGCCCGGCCGGCTCCCAGGCGACCACGGCATAGGCGGCAACGAGCCTCAGGCCCGTACCGTCGGATGTGCAGGTGGAAAGCATGATTACCTTCTGCACGTCCTCGAGCGCCGGCATGGGGTTCTTCGCTTCGAACTCGCTCTTCTGGACGAGCTCTTGCAAAAATACGGCCATCTCCTCCTGCATCTGCACGTCGATGCGCACGATGGGGTCGTGAGCGCCGCAGGTGAAGCCCGCAACGCTCAGCAGCAGGTAGTTGTACGTGGGAGTCAGCAGATAGGCCACCCGATGCCGGTCGAACGATTCTTGGTCGGCGAGCACGGCTCCCGGTATGTCCGCGAACATGGAGCCGTTGCTCATGTTATGCGCCTGTATGATGTTGATCGCATCAGAGAAATCCGCGGTGTTCTGCGCCAGCAGGAACGGGGTTCCGTAGGTGGGCTGAAGCCCGTTGGCGTACTCGCCGCTGAAGTTTCGATAGAGATACTCGTCGTTGTCGTGGCTCAGAACGACGGGATAGTCGATCTTCGTTTCCGGAACGTATATCCACCCCACCGTATCCGGGTTCTCTGCCAGCAATGCCTGCCAGTTCACGAAAGGAAGATCGGGAAGGCTGGCCTCGGCCGTGGCGGGATCGCCGTCTGCGCGCACCGGCTCCTGAAAGGCCGCATCGGCCACTCTGTCGTAGGCTTCCTGCCCCTGTTGATAACCCTGTTCCATAAAGAGGAGCGCTGCTGCGACCCCTCCAACGCAAAGCAGCCCCAGCGCCAATGCGGCTGTCCGGGCCCTGCTTTTCGATGTCGCTCTCATGGAATCACTCGCTCGCTAGTCAAAAAAGATGATGCACTCGAAGAAGTCGCGCGCCACCCCTGGGTTAGGCGCATTCACGGGCGCCGCCAAACTTATCCCGAGCTGCATGTTCGGAAGGTCATCGAGCTCCTCCACGCCGGGATAGGCCACCTCTAGATGGCAGCCCACGCCCCAACCGAGCTGGCACTCCCCGTTAGAGACGGCCTCCATAACGGCAGCCTGATCGGGGTAGACCGCTATCTTGCTCTTGATGCTGTCCGCATACTCGCCGCTTACGCCGTCCTCTGCCGTGTAGAGGCCGTTCCCATATTTGTACAAGAGCCGATTCGCACACCGCCCTTCGCGGGTCGATGGGTCTGCAACAGCGATAAGCCCGTCGTAATTCGGTATCTGCTGGATTCTATTGAACTGCGTGTCCGATTTGCCGGTCAAAGTAGCCGCAGGGGGCAGTTCGGCATCGGAGCCAACTGCGCGCACCATACGAACCTCGGGGCTAAAATGGTATCCGCCATCGCGCACGGACAGGCCTGCTGTGCCCGCATCTATCGTCCCCGCTTCGCAGCCCATCGCAACGGTGTTCTTCTCGGCGATCACGCCATCGCACACGCCGTCGAAACCTTCGCGCGCCATCCTCTCTATCTCCTGATAGGGCACGTACACGTTGTTGAAAGTGACTTGCGAGCGTCTGTTTTGGGACTGGTAGCGCTCCTCGAGGTTCTCAAGACTCCAGAGCCCCCTTTTCGCATCGCCGTGATAGCGAACGGCGTCGTCCACATAGAGCGTCACGGTCACAGGCCTGTCGAGGACGACGGTGTCCCCGAGCATCCCGAAGCCGGCGCTCTCGCCTTCCGCATAGTGGACGGTTTTGGAGGAGCAGCCAAAGGCGCATGCAGCCAGCAGCACCGCGAGCACCGCGCCGCACGCCTTCTTTCCCATCGTCCTGCCGCTCATGAGACGGCCTTTGCGCCTGAGAGCGCCTCGTCCCTGCGATAGGGAACGGCGATTCCCGAAAGCATGGTCGCTATCACCTCGTCGGGTGTACGGCCTCCCACCTTCGCTCCGTGGGAGAGCGCGATACGGTGGCGCAGCACATGCGGCGCGAGCGCCTTAACGTCATCGGGCTCCACATAACCCTTCCCCTGAGCCAGCGCGTAGGCGCGGGAAAGGGCCAGAAGCGAAATGC
>CAUVMU010000219.1:0-3655 GCA_963552775.1 uncultured Eggerthellaceae bacterium
GAGCGTTTCGGCCCCCATCTGAACGCCGAGCTGGCCGAACACGGTGTTCGACGAGAGAGCGGTTGCCTGAGCGAGCGTGAGGAACCCGTAATCGTTCGAGTCGAAGTTCGTGACGGTTCCACCGCCTATCTGTATCGTGCCGGGCGAGGAGTAGGTGGTTCCTACGGTTGCGACCTTGTTCTCGAGTGCCGTGGACAGCGAGACGACCTTGAACGTCGAGCCCGGTGCGTACAGGGACTGGGTTGCGCGGTTGATCAGTTCGCTTGCCGCCGACGAGTCCGCCGATTGCGCGCTCGCTTCGAGGATCGACTCGAAATCGGCTGCATCGTAGGTGTCCGACGAGGCCATGGCGAGTACCGCCCCGGTCGTGGGGTCGATGGCGATACAGGCTCCGGTTCGGCCCTTCAAGGCATCCTGGGCGGCTCGCTGGATGGTGGAGTTCAAGGTGAGGATCACATCGTTTCCGGGCTGTTCGATCCCAGCTTCGGCGTTGAGCACGTCGAGCCAGGTCGCATAGCTGCGCTTGCCGGTGAGCACGTCGTTTTGCGATGCCTCGATGCCGCTCGCGCCATAGCGAGCGGAGTAGTAGCCCACCACGTGGCTTGCCAGATCTCCCGCCGGGTAGACGCGTTCGTACGTACCATCGGCGGCGGCGACGCTCTGCGCGAGCACGACGTCGTCGTAAGTGGATATGGTGCCGCGCTGGATGGTGGCGTTCTTGGCGAGCGTGTGGTTGTTGCCCTCCATGCTGCGGTACTCGTCGGCCTGCACGACCATAATGGCGGTCAGGTTCGCGATAAGCAGCACGAACATGGCCGAGAACATGATGAGGCAGTGCGTGAGGCGCTTCCCGAGCGCAACGCGGCCGAGCACGCTGTTGGAATGGACGGTGCCGGTGGCGTTCGTCATCTCTTCCCCTACGCCTGTTCCCTCGTCGCCGCAGCGCAGCAGAAAGCCGACCGAGATGAAGCTGGCCAGCAAAGACGAGCCGCCCTGGCTGACGAAGGGCAAGGTCAGACCTGTTAAGGGGATGAGCCGCGTGACACCGCCCACGATGATGAAGGCCTGCAGCACGATCACGGTGGTAAGCCCTACGGCCACAAACGAGCTCAAATCGCTCTTGGCGCGCGCGGCGGTCACGAACCCGCGGATGGCCAAGCAGGAGTAGAGCAGCAGCAGGCCCGCCGCTCCAAGCAGGCCGGTCTCTTCAGCGATGGCCGCGAAGATGAAGTCGCTTTCCACAACGGGGATCTGGTCGGCCAGCCCGCGGCCGATTCCTGCACCGAATAGGTCGCCGTCGGCGATGGAGTACAGGGCTTGTACCATCTGATAGCCCGTTCCCTGTGCGTCGGCGAAGGGGTCGAGCCAGTTGCTTACGCGCACCTGCACATGGCCGAACGTCAGGTAGGCGCCTATGCAGCCGACGGCCATGAGTCCCAGACCGACAACCAGGTAGAGCTTTTTCCCCGTAGCGACGTAGAGCATGGCCAAGAACACGAAGAAGAACACGAGCGCACTGCCGAGGTCCTTCTCGAATACGACGATGAGCAGGGCGATAACCCACATGAGGATCATGGGGAGCAGCGTGCGCACGTCGGGTAGGCGTGCGGGGCCTATACGCCACGTGAACACGGAGAGCATCTCGCGGTTGGCAGCCAGGTAGCCCGCAAGGAACAGCACGATGACGATTTTCGCCAGTTCGCCCGGCTGGAACGAGAACCTGCCGATCGAAAGCCAGATGCGGCTTCCGTAGATTTCCTGGCCGAGACCGGGGAAGAGCGGCGAGAGCAGCAGTACGAAGCCGATCACCATGAGCGTGTACTTGTAGTTGTCCGCTCGGTCGAGGTTGCGCGAGAACGCAAGCACCAAGATCATGCAGGCTATACCGAGGAACAGCCACATGACCTGGTTGACTGCGAGCTGCGGTGCGAGGCGCGTGACGAAGGCGATGCCGATGCCCGACAGGGCGAAGGCCAGCGGCAGCACGGCCGGGTCGGCGTCGGGGGTGAAGCGGCGCGTGGCGAGGTGCGCGATGACGAACGCCGCGAATATCCCAAGCGGGACGCCTAAGGAGGTGAGTCCGAGCTCCTGGCCTTTGTTGAGCGTGAGCATAGCGAACAGCAGGATGACGAGCGGTGCCGCTATGCATAACAGGATGAGCTCCAGGTTGCGTCGCGTCATGAGGCATCGCCCTTGCGGGTCGCGATGTCCTCGCGATACTGTTCGACCAGGTTTTGCGCCTCCTCGACGCTCGTTACGCGCAGATCGTTGTTGATATGCTCGGCGGTGCCCGTGGGCAAATCGCTTATCGCGACATCGGTGACCTCCACGAGCTCGGAGTAGGAGAACCCGAGGACGGAGCCGGGAACTCCCTGGTAAATGGCGACTCTTCCGCTCTCGTTCGAGAGGAAGGCGGCATGGTGCAGATAGGTGTAGGAGCCGTATGCCGCGGCTGCGAGGATGCCGACGAGCAAGAGCAGCATGAAGGCGAACGTGAGCTTCGTGCGGCAGCCGATCCTGCGCCGGTGCTTCTCGCGCAGACCTTCGACGTCGACCACCACCACGGTGATGTTGTCGTATCCGCCTGCGGCTATCGCCTCGTTGACCAGCTGGGCGGCGCAGCGCTGCGGATCCTTGACGCGCAGGAGCGTATCCCGTATCTGGTCGTCGTCGAGCATGGTGGACAGTCCATCGGAGCAGAGCAGGAGGCGGTCGCCCGCCTCGAGCGTCATCTCGTACAGGTCGGCGCGCGTGCTGGGGTCGTTGCCGAGCGCGCGCGTGATGACCGAGCGGTTGGGGTGGCTCCGTGCCTCCTCAAGGGTGAGCTGGCCAGCCTCTATCATGTTCGCCATAAGGCTGTGGTCGCGTGTGAGCTGGGACAGGTCGCCGTCGTGCAGCAGGTAGGCGCGCGAATCGCCCACCTGGGCGATGACGAGCTGGTCGCCTTCGAGCATGGCCGCGGTGCAGGTGGTGCCCATGCCTTCGCGCCCGGAACCTTCGGCCGAGGCTCCGATGATGGCGCGGTTGGCCGCTTCGACGGCGCGCCCGAGCGCCTGCGCGTCGGGATGGGCGGGGGCCTGTTCCGCCACGATGTTCACCGCTATTTCCGAGGCCACCTCTCCTGCGGCATGGCCTCCCATGCCGTCGGCCACCACGTAGAGCGGGGCCGCGACGATGAGCGAGTCCTCGTTGTGCTCGCGCACGCACCCGACGTCGGTGCGGCTGCCGTAGGACGTCGTGGCGCCCGTGCGCGTGCGTTCGGTGGAGCGATAGGAACGATGCTTCGCCATTAGCTGCGCCTTACGCGAATAGCCACGTCGCCGACGTTAACGACGTCATTGTTCCTGAGCGCGCACGGCTTCTTGATGATCTGGTCGTTGACCGCAGTGCCGTTCGTCGACCCGAGGTCCTCGACGAACAAGTTTTGGCCCATAAGGGAAAATCGCGCGTGACGTGCGGAAACGTATCCTGCTCCTACAACGATGTCCGCACCGGGGCTGCGCCCGACGATGACCGGCCCGCGCACGACGATGGATACGCCGCGCAGCTCCTTAGGCCCTTTCTCGACCGCAAGGTTCCAGGTGCGCTCCTTTTTACGTTGCCCGCGCACGAGGCCTATCCCCGTTTTCATGATGGCGAACAGGAACAGGTACAG
>CAUVMU010000220.1:0-3628 GCA_963552775.1 uncultured Eggerthellaceae bacterium
TTAAACCGCATGCAGCCTGTGAGATTGCTGTGTGACGGGTCCTCACGGGAAGACTCTGTTCCGCCCCTGCCGGCCAACTTGTTCGGCCTGTGCAAAAATCCCCCGATTCGTGTCGTTCGGCGGCTGCCGAAGACACGCTCATACCTTATGCGGCAGGGGGTCAACCGTCAAGCGAAACGGTGCGCGCCGTTGCCTTATGGTAGCTTTCGTCAGGAAATACCGTTATTCGTCAGGGGCAACGGCACCGTTCGCGAGGCGGACGGTTTCCGCCCGCGATACGCGGCGCGCTTGACCCTGCGACCGCGCTGTGCTTTCGCTCTCGGGTGAGCCCGGCTCGCAGCTCGTCTCAGGCACCCCCTGCAGGTGTGACGTTTTGCCGGGCCCGCTCGCGCGCTCCGCTTGCTGAACGAGTTCCGAGAACGCAAAACGGGCCCGGCCGAAACCGGACCCGCTTCTCGAACGCCGTTGCGGCGGACACGTCACATTTGCGGGGTGATTCAAACGAGAACAGAGAGGTGCGCACGCCGCTTCGACGAAGCGAGCGAAGGGATTCACCGCGTCGCATGCCCGCGTCGGTCGGATATGCGACGGGCTTTACGCCCCGGCCGTGCATTGTACGCGCGGCCGGGGCACGGCGCTATTTCTCGGAAACCTCCTTGATGACGATGTTCTTGCCCTCCTCGATTTCCTCACGTGCCCAGAAGCCCCAGTGGTACAAGGCGTCGGACTCGCGAACCTGGCCGTTCCCGAACATAAGCCGGTAGAGACCGCGGTAGGGCTGGAAAACGCCAGCGCCCAGGTACGCATGGGCGATGACGAAGACGACCAGCACGAGGAAGAAGATGTCGTGCACGACCCGCATGATGCCGAGTATCTCGGAAGGGGCCTGGAACACGCTCGTTCCCAGCCAGAGCACCAAGCCGGAAACGGCCATGGCCAGTCCGCCCAGAATGAGCATGCCATCGGCGAAACGCTGGCCGGACTTCACCTCGTCCTGGTCGGGCATGTGCACGCGTTTCGGCCCGAGCATGTAGGGCACGAACTTCTTCAGGAACTCGAAGTCCTCGGGCGTCCACTTCGTGAAGTACTTCTTGCCGAGGCGCCCAACCCCTGCCGGAGCGGCTATGGCGCTGATGAGGGGCGTGATGATGAAGATGGCGCCCACCACGCGGTGGCTGATGCGCATGAACTGGGTGAACCCGGCGCCGAACACGGTCGACAGCGCGGGGACGAACACGAACAGCCCCGAGATCATGAGCCATACGCACGAGACGGCCACGATGCCATGGGTAAGGCGGGTCTGGAACGAATGTCGCTGGATGTAGCGCTGAGTCGTCATTATCGTTCACCTGCCTCTTTGTCGATGTGCTTGACCAGTTCCCCGGTCGTCACGTTGATGACGTCGTGAGCTTCCTCGTCGTAGCGCAATTCGTCGCGCTTGTAGCCGACGCCCGTCGCGAATGACAGGCCCAAGCCGGCCACGACGGCGGCAGCGCCGGCAGCCGCAAGCGGCTTCATGATGTTGGCCACGTCGACCGTATTTGCGACCTGCGGGTTCTCGGGCAGCTCGTACTGGGAGATATCGTACTTGAGCAGGTGGATGACGTGGCACCCTCCCGCCTCCTCGACGCCGTAGATGCGTGCCTGGTCGTAGCCGCGCTTCTTCGCGACCGCGAGACGCTCCTCGGCGAGCGCGATCATATCGTCGCGGTCGCCGAAGGCCAAGGCCATGGGTTGGCAGGTGCTCACGCACGCGGGATCCATGCCATGCGACACGCGGTCGAGGCATCCTGTGCACTTGTTGATCTTGATGTTGCCGCCGATTGCGTTGACGCCCGTATGGCGCGGCACGTCGAAGGGGCACGCCGAGCGGCAGTACTGGCAGCCGATGCACAGATCGGAGTTGAACGAGGTCAGCCCCGTCTCCTCGTCGGTGAACAGGGCGCCGGAGGGGCACACGCTCACGCAGGCGGGGTTCGTGCAGTGCATGCACGCACGACGTCCGAACGCCCAGTTGATGCCCCAGTTCTTACCGTTGTCGGCCTCACGGTAGGTGATGATGAGGCGCGTGTTATCGTTCAGGTCTTCCGGGTTCTGGAACGTGCTCGACCACTTCTGAGAATTCTTCTCCAAAGGAGAAGGAAGTCGGTTCCAGCATTTGCATGCGACCTGGCATGCCTTGCAGGCGGAGCAGCGCGTCGCATCGAAGAAAAACGCTTTTTCGGCCATGATCGTCCCCCTCCTCTCTAAGCCTTCTCAACGTCCACGAGGAACGCCTTGTACTCGGGAATGTAGCTGTTCGGGTCGCCGACGTTGGGCGTGAGGTCGTTGACCACGTCCCCCGTGCTGTAGTTGCCGGCCCAGCCCCAATGGTGGATCATGCCGATCTGGTGCACCGTCTCGCCGTTGATGGTGAACGGACGGATGCGCTTCGTGACGATCGCCTTGACGGAGACGGAGCCGCGGTTGTTGAACACGCGGACAGAGTCGCCGTTGGCGATGCCCTTCCGTTCGGCCAGTTCATGCGAGATCTCGATGAACTGGACGGGCTGGAGCTCGTCGAGGACGGGGCAGGAGCGCGTCTGCGAGCCGGACTGCCAGTGCTCGGTAACCGAGTACGTGGTTGCCACGATCGGGTACTGCGACTTGTCGCCCTTCTGCACCGACTCGTTGTCAGCGAACTTGATCATGGGCGACGACTGCGCGCCGTTGAGCGCGTTGAGCGTCGGCGACTCGAAGGGTTCGTAGAACTCGGGCAGCGGCGCGTCCTTCATGCCGGTGGTTATGAGGTTGGCGTTGCCCTCCCACTTCATCATGAAGGCCTTGTCGTTGGGCGGTACCGGGGTGACAGTGCCGTCGGCGGCTGTTCTGGAGGCCACGAAGTCGGGCACGTCGTTGGATTCCCACTTCTCGCCGGTCCACCACACGAGCGCGCGCTTCTCGTCCCACGGTTTGCCGCTCATGTCGGCAGAGGCGCGGTTGTAGATGATGCGGCGGTTCGCGGGCCACGAGAAAGACCAGTTGGGATAGAGCCCCAGGCCGCTCGGGTCGTCCTGGCTGCGCCGCCCGCAGGGTTGCTGCGCTGGGTCGAGCTTGGCGTCGCTGTTGTTGTAATGTCCGCCGTAGATCCAGATGGCGTTGGCGGTCGAGCCGTCCGCTTTCAGGTCGCCGAAGCCTTTGAGCAGCTTGCCCGTGGCGACCTCGTAGCCGTTGAGCGCCCATGAGACGGGCCGCGGATCGATCTTGCCGTCCACGTAGTAGTCCCACTTCACGTTCAGGACGGCCTCGGGGCAAACCCCGCCTTCCTTCCGGTACAGCTCGACGATCTTCGTCCAGAGCATGTCGCACATCTCGTAGTCGGGCTTGGCTTGGCCGACCGGATCGACGGCCTTGTAGCGGTACTGCATCCAGCGGCCGGAGTTCAGGAGCGTGCCGGACTTCTCGTAAATGAGGGCTGCGGGCAGGAAGTAGCACTCGGTCTGGACGCTCGCCGAGTCGATATCGGGCGCCTTCCAGAACGCGGCGGTCTCAGTCATGATCCAGTCGGCAGCAACGAGCCAGTCGAGCTTGCACATGGAGTTGCGCACGAACTTCGTATTGGCGTCGGAGGCGGCGGGGTTCTGGCCCC
>CAUVMU010000221.1:0-3597 GCA_963552775.1 uncultured Eggerthellaceae bacterium
CTCGTAGCGGCTCTGGCGGAAGAGCTTCGAGTAATCAAGCGAGTCCGCCATGACGACGGGCGCAGCGGCATCAAAGAAGGCAAGATGATCGGCGCCTGTCAGAGCCGAGAGATTCTCGGCCAAGTCATCGCTCGTCAAAGGCCCCGACGCCACGATCACGGCATCGAAACGACCGGCGAGGTCAGCGAGGTCGCGCGCCTCTTCCCGCACGAGCTCGATGCCGGGATGCGCCTCTATCCGCGCCGTTACCTGCTCCGCGAACGCGTCGCGGTCGACCGCGAGCGCGCCTCCCGCAGGAACCGCGCACGCGAGCGCGTAGGCGTACAGGTGCGACGAGAGCGCTGCCAGCTCGCTTTTGAGCATGCCCGCCGCGCTTTCGGGCTTCATGCTCTTCAGGGAGTTCGAGCACACGAGCTCGGCGGCGCGTCCCGTCCGATGCACGGCCGTCGAACGGTCGGGGCGCATCTCGTACAGAGATACCGCAAACCCGCGGTCGGCGAGCTGGAGCGCAGCCTCGCTCCCCGCAAGGCCCGCTCCCACTATGGCTATGGATTCGTTCATAGCGCCAGTGTACCCCACCGACCAAAACGCTTTGGGACCGCGCCGCAAGCTGCATTAAAAGCCGACGCACGGACCGAACCTCCCATCGGGCCCGCGCGCGAGCGCACCGGTCGCCTCCGCCTCGGCGAGCGTCGACATAAGCTGGGAGCGCACTTGCGCATCCGAGCCGCCATACATTCTGCGCGCGAGCAGGAACAGGGATTCCATGGTCAACGGCTCCGCCTGGGCCGCTGCCACCACCTCATCCTGCGCCCACGGAACCAGGGGCACAGCTGCGACCCCTAGGCGCCGCAAGTCGTCGAACAACAGCGCGAGTCGGTCCTCGAACGTCTCATCGTCGACGATGGGGCAAGCGCCGTCGAAAATCAAACGATTCGCCCCACGAGAGGAGGACGATGAGACGGCTCCAGGAACTGCGAGAACGTCCTTGCCCGCCGCAAGCGCTTCATCGGCCGTCGAGAACGTGCCCGAAGGAAGACCGGCCTCCACAATGAGCACCGCCCGCGCGAGTCCCGCGATGAGACGATTGCGTGCGCGGAACGCGTAGGGACGCGGCGGGCGCTCCCAAGAATGCTCAGATACCACCGCACCACCACTGTCGATGATACGCTGGAACAGATCGGCATGCTCGGACGGATAGAGCCTGTCGCATCCGCCTCCCAGGAAAACGACCGTGCGTCCCCCCGCTTCGAGCGCGGCGAGGTGAGCCGCCGAGTCGCACCCACGCGCTCCCCCCGATACGATGACGATACCGCGCTCGGCCGCGATGCGGGCGAAGCGTCGTGCGCACGATAACCCGTACGGCGTGGCCTTGCGCGCTCCGATGACGGCGAGTCCCTCCTGAAGAGCCGCGACGTCCCCCACACCGTAGAGCATCTCGGGCGGACGGGCTATCTGCGCGAGGGCGGACGGGAAGCCCTCGTCGCCCTGCGCGAGCGCGAAGCGAGGGCCGCGAAGAGCCGGCGCGCTCACGACGTGCTCCCGGCGCGCAAGCGGAAGCCGAGGGCCTCGCATAAATCGTCGCGGGAAACCCGAGGCCGCTGCGCCATATCGGCTATCGTCCGAGCAACGGAGAGCGTACGTACCAGGGCGCGCCCGCTCATGCCGTTTATCCGAGCCGTTTTCTCGAAGAACGCTCGATCGTCGGCGGCCAGGTGGCAAGAACGCACGATATCTCCTGTCGTAGCCGAGCGTCCTTCGCGCGACCGGCGCCGCAACGCATATTCGCGCGCCGCGACCACCGCTCGGCGCAGCTCCTCCGACGGCGGGGCGGCACCAGCGCGCAGCACGTCGGCGGGCGGAATGCGCTGTACGTCGATATGCAGGTCGATACGGTCCATGAGCGGCCCTCCTATTCTGTTGCGATACGAATTGACCTGGGGAATCGTACACGTGCACGTACGTTCAGGGTCGCCGAAGTAGCCGCAGGGACACGGGTTCGTAGCCGCCACGAGCATGAAATCGGCCGGGAAAGCGAGGTTGCCGTCGGCACGGGTTATGACGATGCTCCCCTGCTCGAGCGGCTGGCGGATACTCTGGAGCACGGAAGGCTTGAACTCCGCCAGCTCGTCGAGGAACAGTACGCCCCGATGCGCGAGCGATATCTCGCCCGGGCGCAACGGCGAGCCGCCGCCAACGAGCCCCGCCATGCTCGCCGAGTGATGCGGCGCGCGAAACGGACGGACTCCCGAAAGCGCAGGCGCTATGTCGCATCCGGCGACCGAATGCACGAGGGCCACCTCGAGGGCCTCGCCCTCTTCGAGCGGAGGTAGGATGGAGGGAAGCCTTGAGGCGAGCATGGTTTTGCCCGACCCCGGCGGCCCCGTCATGAGAATACCGTGCGAACCTGCGGCAGCGATCTGCAGAGCGCGCTTCGCCATCTCGTTTCCCGCAACGTCGCGGAAATCGAGCGCATACGGCACGGCAGCGAAGCACGGCGGGAAAAGCGGGCGCCAGGAGCCCGTCCTGAGCGCGGAGAGCGATTCGAGCCCGCGCTGTTCGGCCCCCTCTACGGATACGAGGCGCTCGGGCGCGTCGGCGCACACAAGCGCAACCCCTTCGTTGCGGGCGCAGAGCGAATACGCCAAGAGCCCGTCGACGGGGCGCACCCGTCCCTCAAGCGACAGCTCCCCCACGAACAGGGCCCCTTGCGTCAGATCGGGATTCACCTGACGCGTAGCGGCCAGAAGCGCAATTGCCACGGCTAAATCGAACCCCGACCCGCGTTTCTTCAGCGCGCTCGGCGCGAGGTTCACCACCACGCGCTCAGCCGGCATGGAGAAGCCGGACGCCCGCAGCGCCGCACGGACGCGCTCGCGCGATTCCTGGACGGCCGCATCGGCCATGCCCACGATGTAGAACCCTGGCAGACCCTTCGAAACCGCCACCTCGACGTCGACGGGAACCGCCTCGACCCCGCGCAGCACGGCGCTGCGCACCGTGCATCTCCCCTGCATGCTCTACCCTGCCGCGAACGCGTTGATGTGATGGCGCACGAGCGCCCGCTCGCCGCCAACGACGAGCAGGCTCACGACGTCGAAGCGTACGGGCATGTCGACCGTATCGCAATCGCGCAGGTAATATGCGGCGATACGCTCGTAGCGCGACCGCTTCGCCGCATCGACCGCCTCGTCGGGCAGGCCGTGCTCCAGGTTGCTGCGCGTTTTGACTTCCACGAACACAAGGTCGCCTTCGTGGTTGGCTATGATATCGGCTTCTCCGGCGTCGCACGTCCAGTTGCGTTCCAGAATCTTGAATCCGCGCGCCTCCAGAAAGCGAGCCGCCGCCCGCTCCCCGCGCCTTCCCAAATCTTTGTTCCAACTTTGAGCGACACCTTCGTCGCACGCTTCCCCGGCCTCGGTCCGCGCGCCACCCGCGTCGAACGCTTCCTCGGTTTCCAGCTGAACGTCGTTTTCAGCGCACGCTTCCTTGGCTTCTGCTAGCTTGACTCCCATGAGACCGCTCCTTTCGATCATGGAGCAATCATAAACAGGCGACCTTACCGCCAGCCAACCGATTGTCGCCTCAAAGCCGCGT
>CAUVMU010000222.1:0-3593 GCA_963552775.1 uncultured Eggerthellaceae bacterium
CCTGCCGCCTCCTGCCCCGGGTGCAGCGATCGCCCCTGCCGCCTCTTGCGCCGTCCTGCGCGGCGGGTGTGGCGGGTATGGATTTTCGTTTCGTGAACAGTGCCTGTGATAGAATCCATGGTTACTTATAAACGAGATTCAAGGGGTTTACCTGCATGTCCTTTTTTGACGTGATATCGGGGCTGACTGGTCGTATGTCGGTGGACATGGCAATCGATCTGGGAACCGCTAATACGCTCATCGCCATCTCGGACGAGGGCATCGTCATAAACGAGCCCTCCGTCGTCGCCATCGAAAAGCATACGAACCGTGTGCTTGCCGTGGGCCACGAGGCCAAGAACATGATCAATCACACGCCCGATGCCTTTTCGGCCGAGCATCCGCTCAAAGACGGCGTCATCGCCGATTACGACATCACCGAGGCCATGATCTCGGCGTTCATCAACAAGGCCGCGCCGCGCAAATACCCGTGGCAGGCGAAGCCCCGCATCGTCATCTGCATTCCCTGCGGAGCCACGTCGGTGGAAAAGCGCGCCGTGTTCGAATCGACCATCCAGGCGGGCGCCCGCCAGGCCTTCCTCATCGAGGAGCCCATGGCCGCAGCCATGGGGGCTGACCTGCCCGTTACCGAGCCCACGGGCTCCATGGTCGTCGATATCGGCGGCGGGACCACCGAGGTCGCGGTCATCTCGCTCGGCGGCATCGTGACGTCGTCGTCGCTGCGGCTGGCGGGCAACCGCATGGACGAGGCCATCTCCATGCATCTACGCGACCTTCTGGGCATCAAAATCGGCGAGCGCACGGCCGAGGTCATCAAGATCAAGATCGGCTCCATCCTGCCCTTCGAGGACGGCCATGAGCGCGATATGATCATCTCAGGTCAGGACGTGCTCACCGAGCAGCCCAAGGAGGTCACCATTCAGTCGGAGGACGTGCGTGCCGCACTCGTGCAGCCCTGCGAGGAAATGGTGCTCAACATCAAGGAAACGTTCAAGAAGACCAACCCCGACCTGGCCAGCGACATCATCCAGAACGGCATTCTGCTCACGGGCGGCGGCGGCTTGCTCTCGGGCCTCGACCGCTACCTGACCGACAAACTGGAAATCCCCGTATGGGTGAGCGAAACCGCTCTGACCAACGTCGTGACCGGCTGCATGAAGGTGCTCGACACCCCCACAGCGCTTCGGCAGACCTTCATGAAAACGAAGTAGTTCGCGCGGTTCTGTATGGCGCTGAATTTTCAAAACAACGACTCGCGCCTGTTCGGACGCGTGCTCTTTGCCGTTTTGCTCGTGGTCGCCCTCGTGCTGACCACCGTGTACGCGCGCGAAGGCGAATCGGGACCGCTCCACTCACTGCAGGACGGCGTGCGCACGGCGCTCGCCCCCTTAGGTTATCTGGGTGCGGCTGCGGGCTCGGCCACCGGCTCGGTTTCCGAAGCTGCGGGCGATTTGACGGCCGATGCGAGCACGTTGTCGGCTCTGCGCGGGCAGAACGCCGAGCTGCGCGAGCTCCTTGCCGGCGCCGAGGAGTACCGTCTCGAAGCCGAGCGCTTGGAGGGTCTGCTCAACATGAAGACCTCCTCGAACGTGGCCGGTGTGACGGCCCATGTGACGGGGCGCAGCGTCGGGGCGTGGAGCCAGTCCGTCACCATCGACGTGGGGACGGCCGACGGCGTGGCCAGCGGCATGGCGGTCATGGGGGCTTCGGGCGTGGTAGGCCAGGTCTCTCGCGCGGGCGAGCACGCGTCTACGGTGCGTCTGCTCTCCGACCCCAACTCGGGTGCGGCGGTCATGATTCAGTCGAGCCGCGCGAACGGTATCGTGCGCGGATCGCTCGAGGGGCTGCTCTACCTTGAGGATATCGATGAGAAGAACAAGCCCCAGGTGGGAGACGTTATCGTGACGTCGGGCCTGGGAGGGAGCTACCCGAGCGGGCTGCTTGTGGGCACGGTGGTGAGCGTGGGATCGTCGAGCCGGGGGGCCGTTGGCTCCATCGTGGTCGACCAGAACGACGCCTCTGCCGTCCTCGAGGAAGTCATGGTCGTTACGGGGTCGGCCGAACCGGCGGCTTCGGATGCGTCCGCCGCCACGGCGAGCGCATCGTAGACGTGCAGCAACCGCAGATGCGCTATGCGCGGACCGTGCGGGCAAGGAGTTTGAGTTCATGAACGTAATGCAGAGCAACCGAGGGGCTATCGCGAGCGCCGTGCTGGCCGTCGTGCTGCAGATAGTCCTCGCGCCCGCCATAGCGGTTTCGGCTGCGGTCCCGAACATCGTGGCCGTTGCCGTGCTGTGCTATGCGCTCGCCCGCCCCCAGATGGCGGGCTATGTCATGCCGTTCTTGGTCGGGTTGGCCTTCGACCTCGTCTCCGGCGGCCCTATCGGGCCGATGGCCTTCACGCTCACCCTCATGTCGTTCGTCGTCGCCCGGGTGTTTTTGGCCGTGGATAACGACACCCTTTTCATTCCCCTGGTGCTGCTCTGTACGGGGCTTGTGCTGGTCGAGCTTATCTTCGGTCTGTTCATGCTGGCGCTCGGTTACAATGCGGGCTTCTTCGACGCGCTCGTGCACCGCATCGTGCCGTGCGCCTTGTACGACTGCTTGATCGGACTTGTCGCCTATCCGCTTGTGACGCGCCTGTTCGGCCGTCCCAGCCTGCCGCAGCCCGGCGTGGCGCAGCTCCGATAGGGGGGCTCATGCTCGCCGCCGTTCTTGCCGCTCTTGCAACCCTTCTCGTAGCCGCCCTTATCGTCGTGGTCGCGTTCGTCGTGCGGTCGCGTCATGGAGACGGCTTCGTTACGGGGCGTGCGGGAAGCAAGACGGCCGTGCACTCGATCGAGTCGGTGGGCGTCTCGTCGTCGATGGCCGAGCAGGCGGCCGCGTCCCCGGCGACGGCCGCGCGCGTGAAGTCCGAGCAGTCGACGTCGGGCAAGGTGGGCGAAGGTTTGCGCTCGCGTTTCGTGGCTATCGGCGTGTTGGCGGCGGCCATATTCGGGTCCTTGACGGCGAAGCTGTGGAGCATGCAGATTCTGTCCGCGAACTCCTATGAGGAACGCGCGCAGGAGAACAAGTACACGGTGGTGGCGACGCCGGCCCCGCGCGGGTGGATCTACGATGCCGATGGGGTTGTCCTGGTCAAGAACCGTTCGGCCCTCACCGTTCTGGCGGATGCCGACGTGCTCGACGACCACGACGTGGTGCAGCGCCTCTCCGTGGTCCTCGGCGTGCCCTACAACGTGGCGCGCCTGCGCCTGCAGGACACCTCGTCGGGCGCCCAGAGCCAGCGCGTGGTGGCGAGCGACGCCCGTCTGCGCGATGTGGCCTTCATCGCCGAGCACTCCGATGCTTTCCCGGGCGTCACGGTGCAGGAGCGCACCATCCGCACCTATCCCTACGGTGCCCTCGCTTCGCACGTGGTGGGCTACACCGGCACCATTTCGGAGGCCGAGCTTGCGAGCGTCCCCGATAACCGCACGGTCGAGCTGGGCGACGACGTGGGCAAAAGCGGCATCGAGGCCATGTACGACAACGTGCTGGCAGGAGAGCACGGCCAGCGCACCGTCATGGCCGACGCCGACGGCAACGTGGTG
>CAUVMU010000223.1:0-3576 GCA_963552775.1 uncultured Eggerthellaceae bacterium
CTCGATATGGTCGATCTCGCTCGGGTCGGGCATCTCCTGGGGCGAATGGAGCGAAAGCATCTCCCCGTTCGTCTTGAACACGTGGTACTCGACCGAGGGGGCCGTGGCCAGAAGGTTGAGGCCGAACTCGCGCTCGAGCCGCTCCTCGATGACCTCCATGTGCAGAAGGCCCAAAAAGCCCACGCGGAAACCGAATCCGAGCGCATGGGATTTCTCAGGCTCCCACACGAGCGCAGGGTCGTTGAGCGAAAGCTTCTCGAGCGCTTCCTTAAGCGGCTCGAACTGGTCGCCCTCTATGGGGAACAGGCCCGTGAACACCATGGGCTTGACCTCGCGGTAGCCCGGCAAGGGCTCGAGCGCGCCCTTTTCCTGCGTGGTCACGGTGTCGCCCACCTTGACCTGTGCCACGTCTTTCAACCCCGTGACCAAATAGCCGACGTCGCCCACGCGCAGAGCATCGAGCGGGGTTTCGCGCGGGCGGCGAGCGCCGACCTCTTCGGCGAGGGCCGTCGTACCCGTGGCCATCATGCGCAGGCGCGCGCCCTTTTCAAGCGCGCCGTCTACCACGCGCACGAGCGCCACCACGCCGCGATAGGGGTCGAAGTACGAGTCGAAGATGAGCGCGCGCAGAGGGCCCTGCGCGTCGCCTACAGGCGCGGGAACGTTGTAGACCACCGCCTCGAGCAGTTCATGGACGCCCGCGCCCGTTTTGGCCGAGCAGAGCACCGCATCGTCGGCCGGGATGGCCAGGCCGTCTTCGATCTGGGCTTTGACGCGCTCAGGGTCGGAGGCGGGCAGGTCGATCTTGTTGATAAGCGGCACGACCTCGAGGTCGGCGTTCATGGCCATCATGGCGTTGGCAACCGTCTGCGCCTCGACACCCTGCGTGGCGTCGACTACGAGCACGGCACCTTCGCAGGCGGCGAGCGAGCGCGATACCTCGTAGGTGAAGTCGACGTGGCCGGGCGTGTCGATAAGGTTGAATTCGTAAAGTTCGCCGTCGTCGGCGCGGTAGTTCACGCGCACGGCCTGGCTTTTGATCGTAATGCCGCGCTCGCGCTCGATATCCATGGTGTCGAGGATCTGCTGCTGCATGTCGCGCGCGGGCACGGCCCCGGTCAGTTCGAGGATACGGTCCGACAGGGTCGATTTACCGTGGTCGATATGCGCTATGATGGAGAAATTCCGAATGCGGCTCGGGTCGTGGTCCTCGTCGTTTCTCTTAACCTGGCTCATTCATGCCCCTCGTTCATCGTGGCTCCCTCGCGCGCCGCGGAGGGGTCCACGGTCGTGGTTTCCCTGTTCAAATGTGGTGAAATGCCGTTCGCTCACCATAGCGGGCGTTCTGCGCTTGTCAACGAACGCCCTCAACCGTACACTGTCGGTAAAGCTCTGGAGACGGACGCGCGTTGCGGCTGGCGTGCTCTGTCGTATTTTAGCAAGCCTCTTGCACAGACGTTGGTATTCTATGCTAAAATCAACGAGTTTCGTCTGGAAACAAGATATTACTACGGAGGATTAGAGTGGCAAACATCAAGAGTCAAAAGAAGCGCATCGTCACGAACGAGAAGTCTCGTATGCGCAACCGCGCTGTCAAGTCCGAGCTCAAAACCGCGACTCGTCGCGTGAAAGATGCCGTCGCCGCCGGACAGGGCGCCGAAGCCTACGCCGCAGCGCTTGCCGCCTGCCGCTTGATGGACAAAGCCGTCGGCAAGGGCGTTATCCATAAGAACCAGGCCGCCAACCGCAAATCCGGCATCATGGCTCTTGTCAACCCCATCGTCACCGACGCCGATCGCGCCGCTTACGTGAAGCCCGCTCCGAAGCCGCAAAAGACCGGTTCCAAGAAAGCCGCAGCGAAGGCCGCGCGCGCCGAGGCCGCCAAGGCCGCTTCCGCCGAGAAGGCGAAGCGTCGCGAAGCCCAGCTCAAAGCCGAGGCGAAGGCAGCCGAGCGCAAAACCGCCAAGGCCGCCAAGGCCGAAACCGAAGAGGCCGCTGAATAGCCTTTTCTTCAACCTGATCTTTCTATCGAGATACGGAAAAGCCCCCTGATGGGGGCTTTTCCGTATAAATCCCTCCTTGCAGTGCGGAGGTTGATTATTCGCGATCGAGCGCATGGAGACTTCCCGACGGCACCCGCGCGCCGGTCCTCAGAGCGCGCTGTCGAACCTGCTGACGACGCGCGGCATCCCGTAAGGGTCGCGATGGGGGCCGAAGAGCGCGTCGAACAGCGTGGTCGGGCCGCCGTGCCCGAGGTGCGCGTTCGGCGGCCCCACCGGGCGCATGGCCTGGCGCAGGGAGAGCCTGCGGTAGCCGAGCCCGCCGAGCGCCGCGCAGGCCGCATCTGCCGCGGCGCGGGAGGGGCCCGACTCGACAAGGTCGAGCACCGCCGTGTTCGCGCTCGGTATCGAGAGCGTCCTCCGGCAGAACGCGCAGCAGTACGGGGCGAGCGCGCTCACGAACACGTGCAGGGAAAGCTCCTCCTCGACCCCTCCCCCGGCTTCCGGCACGGGAAGGTCCGCGTAGAGCACCAGGCCGGGCGGGTACCAGCCCCACCAATCGTCCACCTCGAGACCGGGGGCCGCCCGGCGGACGGCGTCGCGCAGAGCGTCGCCCAGACCCTCGAGCTCGTCGGGGCAGTCCAGCGGGAAGGCGGCCGACGCGTAGGGCGCGGCGCCCTCGGCGAGGTCGCCCTGGAGCCACGGGGGGTCCAGCCCGAGCTCGGCGAGGCGCGCCATGGCCTCGGCCTCGGCGGCCGCGCCGGAGAAGTCGACGGCGAGCGAGACCCCGCGAACTTCTCCTATCCCGACGACGGGGGGCCAGGGGCCTCCCTGAGGCGGCGGAGGACCTTCTGCGGCGGCGAGCGCGGCGGCGGCGAGGCGCGCGAGCTCCCCGACCTCGTCGCAGGTCGCCGTCAGGACCACGTCGGAGAGGAGCAGGGGCCGGCGGCCGTCCAGGGGAAGTCCCTCGACCCTCATCGCGGGCCCCCTTCGGGGTACACGGTGACGTCCGGGCGCCCCGCGTCGCCGTGGTTGGGGCGCTCGGAGCGCAAATGGTAGTGGTCGGATCGGGAATCCCCCAGGCGGCCGACCCGCTCCAGGAAGGCCAGCAGCTCGCGGGCCTCCTCCTCGTCCACGACGATGCGGCAGGAATCGAGGTCGACCCAGGCGAGGTCCTCCTGCGTCCCGTAGGGGTCGAAGGGCAGGGAGCCGTGCGCCCTCATGTCAGTCGTCCCCCAAAAGCCCCGGGAACAGCCCGTTCTTCTTGGCCCATTTCTTTTCTTTTCCCGACAGCTCGTGGATCCCGTGCCGCGGCGTGCCGTCGAAATAAATGGACGATCCGTCGGTAAAATGTACATGAGCCTGATCAGTACGGTTACGAAGGTCGGCGGAGTCTATTCTTTCTATTGTTTTAGGCACACCCCTCTCCCCTTTTTCAACTTGTCGCTGCAACTGATTAACACTAGGGACCCTGCCGCCCCTCCCCGCCCGGGAGGCGGCGAGAGCCGCGTCGGCGGCCCTGCCGGCGCGGGACGCCGCCGAGCCGACCGTCAGCCCCGCCTACCCGGCGCCGCCG
>CAUVMU010000224.1:0-3575 GCA_963552775.1 uncultured Eggerthellaceae bacterium
GTTCTTAGGCACCTTGGGCAGCCAGTCGTAGCCGAAGTCGTTCTCGAGCGTCGCGTTCTCGCCGTACCACTCCTTGAGCGCCGAGATGAAGAACTTGGGCTTGTTGGTGTAGTAGCCGTCCGGGTAGGTCTCGTGTTCGCACCAGTCGCGCAACGTGGGCGTGGTGGACACGGAAGGCCACTTCAGATAGCCGGGGAAGTCGTAGACCATCATGGCCATGTCCGTTGCTCCCTGGACGTTCGGCTCGCCGCGCAGGGCGTTCAGGCCGCCGCCCGCGATGCCGGCGTTGCCGAGCATGAGCTGCACGAGGCACATGATGCGCGTGTTCTGCGCGCCGTAGTGGTGCTGGGTCTGCCCGAGCGCGTACAGAATAGTGCCCGCCTTGCCGGGTTTGCCGGTCGAGCAGTACACGTCGTAGACCTGCTTGAGGTTGTCGGGCTCCATGCCGCAGATATCGCACACCTTCTCGACGGTGTAGCGGGAGTAGTGTTCCTTCATGATCTGGAAGACGCACTGCGGGTCCTGGAGCGTGAGGTCCTTCTTGGGGACCTTGACGGTCGGCGGCGTGAATGCGGGCACGCCTTCGGCCGCCGCCCACGCGTAGGCGCCGTCGTCGGAAGTGTCCCACTCCCTCGCGGAGTCGACTTGGTAGCCCCAGGTGGTGGTGTCGTATTTCTTCGTGGCCGGGTTCCAGCCGCTGAACAGGCCCGTTTCCACGTCGAAGTCGTAGTCGGGATCGATCAGGTACGATGCGTTCGTGTAGTTGATCACGTACTCGTGTTGCCACAAGTCGTTCTCGATCATATAGTTGATCATGCCGCCGTAGAAGGCGAGGTCGGTGCCCGAGCGGATGGGGCAGTAGATGTCGGCCACCTCGGCCGTGCGCGTGAAGCGCGGGTCGACCACGATCCAGGTTGCTCCGTTATCGAGGGCGCGCTGCGTCCACTTGGAGCTGGCGGGATGGTTCTCGAGGTTGTTCGAGCCGCAGGTCAAAATGACGTCGGCGTTCTTGAAGTCGCAGTAATGCCCCGTCATGGAGCCGCGACCGAATGATGGTGCCAGACCGGCAACCGTTGAGCTGTGTCAGACGCGCGCCTGGTTGTCGATGGCTACGATGCCGAGTGAGCGCATCATCTTCAAGATGAGGTACTCCTCCTCGGAGTTCTGCTGCGATCCGCCCATGCTGGCGATTGCGGGCGTGTAGTTGACGGTCAGGCCGTCTTCCCGCTCGATGAAGGTTGTATCGCGGGTCTTCTTGACGTGCGCCGCGATTTCGGCGACGGCCGCGTCCCAGGAGATCTCCTCCCACTCGAGCGCGCCGGGACGGCGGACAAGCGGCGTGGTGATGCGGTTTGGGTTGTGGATGATGTTCCCGGTCGCGGGGTCGACCACGTTGCGCAGCTGGAAGAGCGCCGCGCCCTTCGGGCACAGACAGCCCTCGTTGATTACGTGATCGGGGTCTCCCTCGACGTTGATCAGCTCGCCGTTGCGCACGGAGCACAGCGTGCCGCAGCCGCCGGAGCAGTAGCAGCAGATGCTCGTGTACTCCTCGGTGTTGACGAGCTTCCATTCGTCGGACGCGTCCATTGCGAACGCATCGGAGCGATTGGACAGCTCGAACGCCATAGAGCCGGCGAAAGCCAAAGCACCAGCCTTGAAGAACCCCCTTCGTGTCATACTCATGTGCAATGCACCCCTTTCTCAACGCTTCCTCGTCGTGGCGTGGCCGCGGACGAACGCATGCCGCGTACGCGCCATGCCGCATGGTCGATAAGGTGCTTGCTGCATCAATCGAGAGGGTATGCGAGTCGGTGAAATCCCGAACGACACCAGTCGGGCCCTTCTCCCCAAAGCGCCCACCCCTCGCACCGAAGTGCGACTCGACAACGCAACGCCGCCTCGTCGTTGCGGCATCGGCGGTCCTCTCTTGTCCCGCCGCTTTCGATGGTAGTCGCGAAAAGGGTTTTTGTCGCGATTAAGTTCTTGGTAACGGTCGGCTATAGGGCGCCAACGGCGGGGGAGCGTCGCAGCAGGGTCGCCGTCATATGGAAAGCCGCCGTGCGAGCTCCCTGTCCAGCCGCCGCCTGAGCCCCCTGCCCAGCCGTCGTGCGAGTCCGCCCGCGTTCCGCCCGAGCCCCCTGTCCAGCCGCCGCCCGCGTCCGCCCGACCCCGCTGTCCAGCCGCCGCCCGCGTCCGCCCGACCCCGCTGCCCAGCCGCCGCCCGCCCCAGAGTCCGCCCGCGTTCCGCCCGACCCCGCCCGAGTTCGCCGACCCCGATTTCGCTCGCGCCTCTACAGGGCCGAGCAGTATATGGCTCGTGCGTCTTCAAGCGTGAGCGGCTTGAACGCTCCGAACGTGGTGCCCTTGCTCTCGCGGAGCGTTTCGATGAGCGTGTCGAAATCGCCCTCGCCGACGCCCAGCTCCGTCAGCGTTGAGGGCATTCCCATCTCGACGAAAAAGTTCTGGAGCTCGTCGATGGTCACAGTTACGGCGTCGCCTACGGCTTCGTCCGTGTCGTCGATGGGCTCTATGCCGAATACGTCCTTGGCGAACGAGAGGAAGCGCGCGGGATCTGTACGCCATACGTAACGCATCCAAGCGGGCATGATCACGGCGAGTCCAGCGCCGTGAACGATGTCGGGGTGGTGGGCGGACAGCTCGTGCTCGAGCGCGTGGCTTTCCCAGCCGCCCGCTCGGCCGGCTCCCAGGCTGCGCCCGCATCCGGCCAGGTCGTTATGGGCGAGCATGCCCGCCCACATGATGTTCGCGCGCGCGTCGTAGTCGCAAGGATTAGCGATAGCCGCAGGCGCGGCTTCCATAAGAGCCCTGATAAGGCCCGTGGCAATGTTGTCGGTCACGGGAACGGGGCCCACGCCGCTGAAGTAGCGCTCGCAGATATGGGCCACCATGTCGGTGACGCCCGCCGCCGTGTGGTAGGCGGGCAGCGTGAACGTGAGCTCGGGGTCCATGACGGCTATGCGGGGGCGGAAGCAGTCTCCGTTGACGCCCACCTTGCGATTGAACTCGTCGTTATTGATGACGCACGAGCTCGACGCTTCCGAGCCGGCCGCTGGGATGGTGAGCACGCAGGCCAGGGGCAGAGATTTGCTCACGGGGAGCTTACGGGTGAAGAAGTCCCACACGTCGCCGTCGTAGAGCGCGCCGAACGCGACGGCCTTGGCCGCGTCGATAACGCTGCCGCCTCCTACAGCGAGGATTCCGTCGACCGGGTGCGCGCACACGTCCTCGATTCCCGTCCGCACAAGTCCGACTTCGGGGTTAGGCCGCACGCCGCCGAGTTCTCGCCACTCGATTCCCGCGGCGGCGAGGCTGTCGCGCACGCGTGCAAGCACGCCCGTGCGCTCGACGGACCCCTGTCCGTACACGAGCAGCACGCGTTTCAGGCCGGCGTCTGCCAGCTCGTTTCCCACCCGGTCGGTTGCGCCTTTGCCGAATACGAACCGGGTTGGTGAGCAGAATGTGAAATCGTTCATGAGGGTCCTTCCTTGCCTCGCCGCGCACGGCTGGCCGGTCGTTGTCGTCGCCGTTCAAGGTAGCCAAACTCCGCGCGCTTG
>CAUVMU010000225.1:0-3572 GCA_963552775.1 uncultured Eggerthellaceae bacterium
GTATGGTTCGCGCGCTGCAACCCCAACGCCTCGGTCGTTCCTTTAATCATGGGCTATTTCGCCGCGCGCCTCAACACGCAGCCCTTCATCATCTACGACGAGAACCATCTCCTCGCGGGCGTCTACGGTGGCAGCGATTGGAGCCTGGTGCGCGGCGAGGCGGGCGTGCTGCCCTCGAATACCGCTGAGGACGCTTTGGCCGAAGAGCTCTGGCGACGTTTCTACGACGCGGTGACCATCGGAGCACGCTACCATCCTGAACTGCGCCGCCAGTTCATGCCGCAACGCCTGTGGAAGAACCTTCCCGAGATGAAACCGCGCCGACCGACGCGGATATCGTTGTGAGAAAGCCCCCATCGGGGCGAACCGAGCGCAAACGGCTCTGCATATCGTCTAGAGCGCTCGCGTCGACAGCACGCCTGACCCGTCCCATGCGGGAACGAAGCTCTCGTCGGCCGCCGACCCCTCTTGCCAAAAATAATCCTCGACCCCGATCGCATCCGCGAAATCGAGCAGTTCTTCGTAGTCCTCGCCGGAAACACGCGTCCCCAATTCGGGGAAGCGCTCCAGCAGCGCGTACGCTCGCGCGTCGCCCGCTGCGCGCGCCGCAGACAAGACCGGCGTGTACTGGCTCATGACCGACAGCAGGATGCGCGATCCGTACCGTTCCCACAGCAGTTCGATTACGCGCTTCGAGTCCTCCAAACCGCCTGGAAGCACCAGGTGGCGCACGATGACGCCGCGCACGAGCCGCGGAAGGCCGTCGACCTCGTCGAAAACGACCTCCCCCGTCTGCTCGACCATGGCGTCGAGCGCCGCGAGCGCGACGCGCGGGTAGTCTGGCGCATGCGAATAGCGCGCAGCCGGCGGCGACGTCGCGTACTTGAAGTCGGTCAGCCACACATCGACCGTGGATTCGAGCGCACGCACGGCAGCCTCGGTTTCGTATCCGGACGTGTTCCATGCGATGGGCAGACGCAGACCGTCGCGACGGGCCGTGTGCACCGCCTGCACGATACACGGCGCGTACTGCGTTGGCGTCACGCAGTTGATGTTGAGCGCCCCTTGGTCGGCCAGTTCGAGGAATATGCGCGCCAAGCGATCGACGTCGATGGATACGCCCGCATTCCCGCCCGCGATGGCGGCGTTCTGGCAGTACGCGCACTGCAGGGGACATCCCGCGAAGAACACCGCTCCGCTGCCCGCCTTGCCGGAAAGCGGCGGTTCCTCCCAAAAATGGAGCGCGGCACGGGCGACCATAAGACGCCCATCCGCACCGCACGCTCCCCGCTGCCCCTCGTCGCGGCGCGCCCCGCATGCACGCGGGCACAAATTGCAGGGGCTAGTTCGAAGAAAACCGTCCGAAGCCGGGGTAGTGCTCGGGGTCATCGTCGTCCTCTTCGTCATCGTAGACGTAATCGTAGTCGTAATCCTCGTACATGCCGACCGCATCGTCGTCGAACAGCTCGCTCGCATACGCCTCGCCGTCGCGGTCGTCATCCTCGAAGGAACGGCCGTTCTCGTGGCCATAGTCGTGTTCGTGAGCGTGCTCGTGTCCCTTGGAAGCATACAGGCGCTCCGCGCGCGACCAATCGAGGCCCCGCCGCGCGCCCTCCGCTTCTTCGCGGTAGAGCAGGGCAAGCGATGCCAGGCCGCGCTCGGGACCGCCGACGACCACCAGAAGCTCGATCAGGTGAACGACGGACTCGGCCTGGGGCAGAATCAGATCGACGTCGTCTGCGGCGGACATCGCGGCCGCAACCTCGGCAAGGAACATCTCCACGGTGTACGCGCCGTCGAAGCGCTCCTCGACGATTCGCGCGAGCACGCAGGCAGCCTGCGGAACAGCGGCCCCTACCGCCCCCACCGCACCGGTCGGATGTCCTGCCGACGTGACGAGCCGCTGCGTGGCGGCGAACAGCGCCTCGGCCTCGATTGCCGACACGATCTGCGCTGTGACCTGCAGCGTGTATGCGGCACGCGCCAACTGGGCCGACCCGCTCGTCCCCATAGGGGTCACGGTCGCTGCAAGCGGCTCCAGAAGCGCGCGCGCCCGCTCGACGTCGCCCTCTTCGCCCGCCACGAAGCAGGCTAGGTTCGCCGCATCCGCGAACGGGTCGTCGTCCTCGAAGCTCGCCACGATGAGCGGAGCCTCGATCGGGTGCAGCCCGTTCACCTCGGCAATAGCCGCGCACTCGCGCGCAAAGCAAGGCGTTGCGGGCGACAGGTCGACCAGGAGCGCATCCTCTTTCATGCGCTGGATAAGCCCCTCGCCGTCGAAATAGGCGTCCTCGAGCGCCGAAAGCGACGTGAAGTACGTGAAAGCCGCATCGGCTCCTTCAAGGTCGTCGGTCTCCGTCCAGCCCGAAACCTTGAGGGCGCGGCGAAGCGCAGCCCCGACCGTTTCGTTTCCCTTGAATACGTAGCGCATGCCCATGAGCTTCCTCCTCATCCGCACAGCGGCAACCGCCTAACGGTCGCGCACCTTCTTTGCAATCTGATCGGAAATGGAAAGGGTTTCACGGGTATCGGGCCCCCAGAACACGAGCGCAAGCATGCCCGGCCCCACGTGCGACCCGATGACCGGGCCGATGGAGGACTCCAGGCACACGAGCGATTCGTCCACCTTGGCAAGCTCGTCTTTCAAGCGGTCGGAATCCTTGGGGCAGTCCGAGTTGCCGATGATCACCCGACGACGCTCGGGAATCGTGTCGCCTGTGCGCTTGCGGTAGAACTCGGCGAGCTGCTTGATGCCCTTCTTGCGCCCGCGCGCCACGCCCACCAGCGACAGCTTCCCGTCCTCGGCGATGTCGAGCAGGGGCTTCACATCGAGCTTCGATCCGGCGAACGCAACGGACGCGGGGATACGCCCCCCGCGGCGCAACGCCTCCAGATCGTCCACCATGAACAGCTCGTTCACGAAATAGCGGGCCTCCTGGGCCCATGCTGCCAGCTCGGATGCCGAAAGCCCGCGATTGCGCTGGCGAATGGCCTCGTAGACCAGCAACCCTTCCGCAACCGACGCGAGCCGCGTATCGACAACGAGAAGCTCGGCATCGGGATGGTCGGCAATCAGCTGGTCGCGCACCAGAACGGCCGTGTCGAAGCTGCCCGAAAGCCCGCTCGTGAAGCTCAGGTACACCGTGGGAACGCCGCTCTCCACGGCACGGCCGAACACCTCGGCGAAAACGCTGACCGGCACCTGGGCCGTCGTAGGGCGCTCTCCCTTGCGCATGGCCTCGTAGAAGTCGTGCGCCGACATGCTCTTGCACAGATCGTCGGCATGCTCGCCATCGTCCATGATGAACGGGAACGTTATGAGCTCGACGCCGGGCACGTCGACCACCTGGTAGGGCAAATCGCAACAGGAGTCGATGATCAGGTTGCAACGGGGCTTTATGGACACGGCATGCCTCCTTCGCGCGCTGGGCGCGCATCGTGCGCGTCGGTCGCCCGGCACGCTTCGGCGGGTACTACGAAGAATGTATCAGAGTCGAAACAGGTTGGACGATTTTGCCCGTAAGGGCCGCAGCGCATTCGTACGCGATCCCTATAGCCGGGCCCACGTGCAT
>CAUVMU010000226.1:0-3570 GCA_963552775.1 uncultured Eggerthellaceae bacterium
CCCCGTCCGCCACTGCACCTCTCTGCACCACTCGTGAGTAAGCGCGGTTTCCTTGCCGCGTTTCGGTACGCACAATGGTATGATGGCGCACGGAGATGGAAGGACTCCTGGTGGATCCCGCGGCCTTCAAAGCCGTTGTGAGGCGCGCAGAACGTCTCGGGTGTGTTCGATTCGCACGCATCTCCGCCATAGGGCAGACGCGCCCCGCCGACGAATCGGCGGGGCGTTTTGCGTGGGGCGGCCGGCGTGTTCGGGCGCGTTTCGGTCTGCAGCGCTGCGTTTCTTGGTATATTAAGGAAAAAGCCTTTCGCGTCGGAATCGCGTGCACGAGGCGCCTGCGTCGGCCGGCAGGCCGGTGCCGGCGTCCCGGGCGCGCAATGCGCCGCGTGAGGCGTTAGGGTCCATCCGTTGGTCAGAGGCTGCGTGGGGAACACGTTCAACAAGGAAATCGTGCGGTCGATTACGCAATCGGCCGGGCGCTTTGCGGCCATCGCCGTTATATCGCTGCTCGGCGCGGGCTTCTTCGCGGGGCTGCGCATGACTTCTCCCGACATGACGCTTGCGGGCGATGAGTTCTTCGACCCGACGTGACTCTACGACATAAGCGTCGCCTCGACGCTCGGCTTCGGTGACGACGAAGTCGCCGTACTGCGCTCCCTCGACGGCGTGGCGGCCGCCATGCCGTCCCACGAGGCCGACGTGCTGGTCTCGGCGGGGGATTCGAACGTCGTCGCGAAGGTCCACGGGCTCGACGTGCGCGCGGCCCAGGCAAGCGACACGTCCGACGGCGTGCATGCGGCAACCGATGACCCCTCTTACCTGAACAGGCCTGTTCTGCTCGACGGCCGCTGGCCGCGCGTATCGGGCGAATGTGGCGTCGATGTCCGCGCCGCTGAGGACCTCGATGTGTCCGTAGGCGATACGCTGCGGTTCAAAGATTCGACGCAGGACCTTGCCGAAACGTTCGATGTCACGGAGTTTCGCGTGGTCGGCCTCGTGAACTCGCCCCAGTACGTATCGACTACGCAGCTCGGCGAAACGAAGCTCGGCAGCGGCTCGGTCGAGCTGTACCTGTTCGTTCCCGAGGGCGATTTCTCCGACGACGCCCCCTATACCGTCGTGTACCTTGCGGTCGAGGGCGCGTCCGCGCTCGAGTGGCCCTCCGACGATTACGAGCGCGCCGTGGCGGCCGTCCGCGCGCGTGCGGAGGGGACCGCGCCGCACCTGGCCGCGAGCCGTCTTGCCACGGTGCGAGGGGACGCTCAGGCGACCCTTGACGACGCACGTGCCGATTACGAGCGCGAGCGCGCCGATGCCGAGGCCGAGCTCGACGACGCACAGATCGCCCTTGACGATGCCCTCGCTCAGCTCGAGGCCGGCGAGGCGGAGCTGGCGGCGGGGGAGGAGAGCCTTGTCGCAGCCGCGCAGCGTCTGTCCGCAGGTGAGAGCGAGCTCGCTTCGGGCGAGGCCGCCTCCGCGAGCGGCCAGGCGGCCCTTGACGAGCAGCGCCGCTCGGCAGACGAGAGGTTCGCCGCCGCCGAAGCCGAGCTTGACGATGCCCAAGCCGCCCTTGACGAGCGTCTGGCGCAGCTCCCCGGGCTCAACGATGCGCTCGCCCAGGTGGATGCGGCGATTGCCCAGATCGATTCCCAGCTCGCCGCCCTCGACGCGCAGATCGCGGTGGAGACCGACGAGACGCTGCTCGCCGCGCTGCGCGTCCAACGCGATGCTGCAGCCGCGCAACGCGAGGCGTTGGCGGTCGAGCGCCGGAGGCTATCCGAGGGGATAGCCTCTATCGAGCAGGGCGCAGCCGCGCTCGAGGCCGCTCGCGCCCAGCTCGCCGAGGAGCGCGCGAGCGCCGATGCGCGTCTGGACGAGGCGCAAGCCGCCCTCGATGCCGCGCGCAGTCGACTTGCCGCCGCACGCGCCACGCTCGAGGCCGGCAGGCTCCAGCAGGCCGACGGTGCAGCTCGCTTGGGAACGTCGCGCTCGCAGCTCTCCGATGGCCGCGCCGACTACGAGCGGGGCGCCGCCGAGCTCACCGACGCCCGAAGCGATGCCGAGTCGCGCTTCGCCGATGCCGAGGCCGAGCTCGCCTCCGCCCAGGCGGACATCGACGCCCTCGAAGCGCCCGAGGTCTTCGTGCTCGACCGCGACAAGAACCCGGGCGCTGCGAGCCTGAAATCCGACGCCGAGGGTATCGGGAAGATCGCCTCGGTGTTCCCCCTCATGTTCTTTTTGGTGGCTGCGCTCGTGTCGCTCACGTCCATGACGCGCATGGTCGAAGACGAGCGCCTGCTCATCGGCACGTTCAAGGCGCTCGGGTACGACCGTGGCCGTATCGTGGGGAAGTACCTTGTCTACGCCGTGCTCGCGAGCGGTGTAGGGAGCATCGTCGGCGTGCTCGTGTTCTCGCGTTTCCTGCCGTGGTTCATCATGACGGCCTATTCGGTGAGCTACGCCGTTCCTGTGTACCCCACGCCGCTGCGACCCGCCGTCGTTGCGGTCGCACTGGGTCTCGGTATCGGCATCACGGTCGCTGCCACCTGGTGGGCGGCCGCCTCCACGCTGCGCGAGCGCCCGGCGGCCCTGCTTCTGCCGAAGGCTCCCAAGGCGGGCAGCCGCATCCTGCTCGAGCGCGCGACCCCGCTGTGGCGGCGCCTGTCGTTCTCGCACAAGGTGACGGCGCGCAACCTGTTCCGCTACAAGCGCCGCTTCTTCATGGCCGTCGCGGGCATCGCGGGGTGCACGGCGCTGCTCATGGTGGGGTTCGGCCTGCGCGATGCCATCGGCGACATCGTATCGACCCAGTACGACGACATCGTCCGCTACGATCTGGTCGTACGCGTCGACGATCAGGACGATGCCGCGCGCGACGACCTCAAGGCCGCTCTTGCCGCACGGACCGAGGCGGCGACGGCGGCGGATTCCCAGGTGATGGTCGCGCACGCGGCGGACGGCGAGGACGTGCGGATCGAAGTGGTCGTCCCGTACGACCCCGAAGCCTTCGCCTCCTTCGTCGACCTGCGCGAACGGACGGGCAAGGCCCCGCTCTCCCTCGACGGCGCTTCTCTCGTCGTAACGGAAAAGGCCGCGACCGAGCTGGGCCTTTCTGCAGGCGGAGAGGTGGAGCTGTATGCGGCGAACGAGGTGGGCGACGCGACGGGCGCACCGGTCCCGTTCCCGTTCGGGGGCGCTGCGGAGAACTACCTGTCCCATTACGCCTACTGCTCGCCTGCGGCCTACCGTGCCGCGACGGGGGAAGACCCTGCCCTCGCCGTCTACTACGCGCGCCTGCCGCAGGGCTTCTCGGATGAGGAGAAGAAGGCGCTTTCCGACGAGTTGCTGGCGATTTCCGGCGTGACCACGGTTTCGTTCACGGAGGACGCTGTGGCCACGTATCAGGATATGCTCGACCTCATGAACTCCATCATCGGGGTGCTCGTGCTCGCCGCCGCCGCGCTCGCCTTCGTCGTGCTGTACAACCTGACGAACATAAACATCGCCGAGCGCGTGCGCGAGATAGCGACGCTCAAGGTGCTCGGATTCACGCGGGGCGAGGTCGATGCG
>CAUVMU010000227.1:0-3560 GCA_963552775.1 uncultured Eggerthellaceae bacterium
GCCGCCCGCCGGCCGCAAGCGCCCCACGCGCCGGCCGCCGCGCGCGCCCGCGAGCGAACCGTAGCCGCCGCCCGACGGACGCAGCTACTTCGCAACGATGTTGACCAGACGGCCCTTCACCACGATAAGCTTCTTCACGTCCTTGCCCTCAAGCGCTGCGGCGACCGCCTCGCGGGCAGCAGCGCCGATAGCGTCTTCCGACTCGTCGGCAGCAACGACGATCTTCGCCTTCGTCTTGCCGTTGACCTGCACCGCAAGCTCGACCTCGTCAGCTTTCGCCTGAGCGGGGTCGAACGAGGGCCACTCCTGCTCGTGAACCGACCCGTCGTTTTCCAGCACGGTCGACCACAGCTCCTCGGCCCAGTGCGGGGCGATGGGGGCCAGCAGCCTCACGAGTACGTCGGCCACCTCGCGGCTCAGCTCGCGCGCAGCGGCGTCGGCAGCGCGAGCCTTAGGAGAAGCGACGTGCAGGTAGTCGCCCGCCGCATTCAAGAGCTCCATGATGGCGGCGATAGCCGTGTTGAAGTTGTTGCGTTCGAAGTCGTCGGCGACTTTTCCCACCACGCGATGCCGCTCGCGCACGAGCGCCTTCGCCGCAGCAAAAGCCCGGGGCTCGTCGGCCGAACCGGCCTGGAACAGCGTCTCGTCGCCCGCCGCGCCCATAAGGTCGCAGACCGTGCGCCATGCACGGTTCAGGAACTTGTACAGGCCCGATAGACCGTCCTCGTACCACAGAAGCTCCTTGTGGGGGGGCGCCATGAACTGGATGTTGGCGCGTACGGCGTCGACGCCGTACGACTCGATCATGTCCTCGGGCGCGATGGCGTTGCCCTTCGACTTCGACATGACCTCGCCGTTCCCGTCGAGCACCATACCCTGGCACAGCAGGTTCTTGAACGGCTCGTCGAAGGAGAGCCGCCCCATGTCGCGCAGCACCTTCGTGAAGAAACGGCTGTACAGCAAATGCAGAATGGCATGTTCGATTCCGCCGATGTACTGGTCGACCGGCATCCACGCGTTAGCGCGCGCCGGATCGAAGGGGGCGCTCTCGTTGTGCGGGTCGGTGTAGCGCATGTAGTACCAGCTCGAGCACGTGAACGTGTCCATCGTGTCCGTCTCGCGACGGGCGGGCCTGCCGCACACCGGGCACGTGCAGTTCACAAAGCCCTCGTGCGTGGCGAGCGTTTCACCTGCGGCGAGGTCGATGTCCTCGGGTAGGCGCACCGGCAGGTCCTCCTCGGGCACCAAAACCACGCCGCAGTCGGGGCAATGGATGGCCGGAATGGGATTGCCCCAGTAGCGCTGGCGGCTGATAAGCCAGTCGCGCAGGCGGAACTCCACCTTACGACGCCCGCGCCCGGCCGTCTCGAGCGCGGAGACGATAGCCGCCTCGCCCTCGGAGCACTTGCCGCCCGTAAGACCGGTGTAGGGCCCCGACTGCACGAGCACGCCTTCGGCCGCGTAGGCGCTCGGCCAGTCGACAGCGGTGACGACCCTGCCTTGCTCTTCTTTAAGCTGGGGATACAGCGGATCGTCCTCACCGAGGATGATGGGAATGATCGGCAGATCGTACTTGCGCGCGAACTCGAAGTCGCGCTGATCGCCGCAGGGAACCGCCATGACGGCGCCCGTGCCGTAATCAGCGACCACGTAGTCGGCCACCCATACGGGCACCTTTTCGCCGTTGATGGGGTTGACCACGTAACGCCCGGTGAACACGCCGTGCTTTTCGCGCGTGCCCTGAGCGCGCTCCACGGCGCTCACGTTCTTGGATGCCGCCGCCAGATCGAGCACGGCCTGCTCGTGCTCGCTGCCGGCCACAAGCTCGGCTAAGCCCTCGTACTCGGGCGCCAGCACGAAGAAACTGCAGCCGAACAGCGTGTCCGCACGCGTCGTGAACACGGTGACCACGTCGTCTTCGGTGGGGGTGTCGGGAGCCTTGCCGTCCTTGTCGCACCAGATGAAGTCGACTTCCGCACCCTCGGAACGACCGATCCAGTTGGCCTGCTGCTGCTTGACGCGCTCAGGCCAGCCGGTCAGCTGGTCGAGATCGTCGAGCAGTTCCTGGGCGTAGTCGGTGATCTTGAAATACCACTGCGTGAGGTCGCGCTTTTCCACCTCGGAGTCGCATCTCCAGCAACGCCCCTCGATGACCTGCTCGTTCGCGAGCACGGTGCCGCAGCTCGGGCACCAGTTCACCGGAGAGTTGCGCCGCTCCACCAGACCGCGCTTCCAGAACTGTTGGAAGATCCACTGACCCCAGCGGTAGTACTCGGGATCGCAGGCGACCACGGTGCGATTCCAATCGTAGGAGAAGCCCATGCGCTTGAAGCTGGCCTTCTGCGTGTCGATGTTGGCATACGTCCACTTCGCGGGGTGGCTCTTGTGCTTGATGGCGGCGTTCTCGGCCGGCAGACCGAACGCGTCCCAACCCATAGGATGCAGCACGTCGAAACCGCGCATGCGGTTGTAGCGCGCGATGACGTCGCCGATCGTGTAGTTGCGCACGTGGCCCATGTGGATATCGCCCGACGGGTACGGAAACATCTCGAGCACGTACTTTTTAGGGCGCTCGTCGCTTTCGTGGACGGTGTTCAGGCCCGATTCTTCCCAAGCCTTCTGCCAGCGCGGTTCCAGCTCGTGCGGGTTGTAAGCTTTCATGTTCTGCATCTTTCCTTGCCGATGGGACGGCGCCATGACGTGCGCGCACTCTCAAACGTTCCCATTATAGAGGCTTCTGTGGGATACAGGGGCGAGTTTCGCGAATCTCGGCCGAGGGGCGATTGTTTCTGCGTTTTCAGGTTTCGGGGTTTCGAGTTTTCGAATTTCGGGTTTCCGCACTCTTGGACTTTCGGATGTTCAGCACGTCCGTGTCGCCTTGCTTCCACGCTTTCGGGTTTCTGCGCTCCTGGGCTTCCGCGTTTTGCGCTCCTGCGCCCCCGCATCAGATACAGATGAGCGCGTAGGCCGTCGCAAAGGCATAGAAGACGACGCATTCGATGAAAATCGCAAGCCGCGCCTTCCAGCTCGGGGGAAGCAGGCGCGAGGGGTCGGCGGGGTCCACGTAGACCGTGCCGTAGCGTTTGTTCGGCGCAAACGAAAACGCAAGGTCGAGCTGCCAAAAAGGCGCAGCCTCGTCGAGTTCCTCGTACCACCGTCCCCCGAACTCATAACGCCACCAGTAGACTGGACGGCGGCGGGAGTTCTCGGACACCCTCCCGATTATGCCCGCGACAGGAACGTAGTGCAGCCGCCTTACCACGAGAGACACGGCAAGAGCGAGGGCGAGGACGGCCGAAGGCCCGAAGGAGAAGAGGGCGAACGCAAGGCCGATATCCCAGGAAAGTCCGACGTCCAAGACGAATACACCGAACAGCAGAATTGCGCTGACCACAAAGAGGGAGCCGACCGCGAAACCGAAGAACATCCTGAACAGCAGGTTGTCGTCCATAGGATTCTCCTAACGCCTGGTAAAGGAGGAAGCGATCCGGTAGAGGGGGTTCCGAGCAAGGTCCTCGCGAGTGAACCACCCCAGCTCCGGCCCGCCCAAAGTAATCGCG
>CAUVMU010000228.1:0-3556 GCA_963552775.1 uncultured Eggerthellaceae bacterium
GGCCCCCCTTATGCGCTCTCCGCTGCGGCGAGCACGTACTTCTGCGTTGCAGAAGCAGCGAGCTCGTCGCCGACGAACGCCTGGACTTCGGCGACGCACAAACGCGTCTGGGATTTCACGATAAGCGCCTCGAGGCGCACCGTGTCGCCCGGGCGCACCTGACGGCGGAACTTGGCCTTGTCGATGCCCGTCAGAAACCCGATCGATCCCTTTGACCCGCGCGCAACCAGGATGCAGAACGACGCCGCCTGGGCAAGCGCCTCCATGATGATCACCCCGGGAAGCACCGGATGGGAGGGGAAATGCCCCGCGAACAGCGGCAAATCGGCCGCGACGTCGAACTCGGCCGTCACGCGCACGCCCGGCTCACAGGAAACGACCCGCGAGACCCACACGAACGGGTCGCGGTGCGGCAGCACCGCCTCAACGGCCTCGCGACCGCACGGATACGTGAACTCCATTGCTCCCCCCTTTAACAGGCGACGGACGGGTACGGCGAGAACGCGAGCGAGGCGTTGTGGCCCCCGAAGCCGAGCGAGTTCGAAAGCGCCACCTTCTGGGGATAGTCGAGCACGGGCTCGGTCAGCACATTGAGCGGGCACTCCGGGTCGGGCTGGGCATAGCCGGCCGTCGGGGGAACGCAGGAGCGCGCCACGGACAACGCGCAGACGATGGCCTCGACGGCGCCGGCGGCACCAAGCATGTGCCCCGTCGTCCCCTTCACGGACACGACGGGCACGCTTTGCGCTGCCTCGTCGCCGCAGAGTGCGACGAGCGCCTTCGCCTCGGTCGAATCGTTTGCCGGCGTCCCCGTGCCGTGGGCGTTCACGTGCCCCAGGTCGAAGGGCGTAAAACCGCCTTCCTCGAGCGCTGCGCGCATGGCGCGGGCAATGCCCGCTCCCACCGGGTCGGGCGCCGTCATGTGATAGGCGTCGCCCGTCGAACCGAATCCCGTCACTTCGGCGATGATGTGCGCACCGCGCGCGAGCGCGTGCTCGAGCGATTCGAGCACGAGCGCGCCTGCACCCTCCCCCGACACGAAGCCCGTACGTCGAGCATCAAAGGGCAGCGAGGCGGCGGTCGGGTCGGTCTCCTTCGTCAGCGCGCCGAGGTTCGAGAAGCCGGCGATGCAGATAGGGCTCACGGCCTCCTCGGAACCTCCCGCGAGCGCCACGTCGACGTAGCCGTGGCGGATGTCCCGCAGCGCCTGCCCGATGCAGTGGCTGCCCGTGGCGCATGCCGTGACGATGTCGAGGCATTCGCCCTGCATGCCGTAGCGGATGGCGAGGCTGCCTGCCGCGATGTTCCCGATCATCGTGGGAACGAACAGCGGGTTCACGCGCTTGGGCCCCTTGGTCGCGAGCGTGCCGAAGCTTTCCTGCAGCTCGTCGATTCCGCCGATGCCCGATCCGAACACCACCGCGACCCGCGTCGGGTCCTCCTGCTCCATAACAAGACCCGCCTGGGCGACAGCCTCGTCGGAGGCGACGACGGCGTACTGCACGAAACGCTCGAAACGGCGCGCTTCTTTCTTGGTCAGGCCGTGTTCGCACGCGTCGAAGCCCTTGACCTCGGCAGCGATCTTCACGTCGTAGTCCGACGTATCGAAGCGCTCGATGAGGCCGATGCAGCAGGAGCGGCCCATGACGGCCTCCCATAGCGCGGGCACGCCCACGCCGGCCGGCGTCACGGCCCCAACGCCCGTTACCACGACGCGGTTCGTTTTGTCGGGACGCTTCGTTTCGATACCGCTGGATGTCTGCGCAGTGCTCATAGGACCAATCCTCCGTCAACCGATATCACCTGGCCGGTAATGTAGGACGCTTCGTCGCTCGCCAAGAAGCGCACGAGATGCGCGACGTCTTCGGGTTCACCGAAACGGCGAAGGCCGATGCGTTCGGCAATGGCGGCGCGCTGAGGCTCGCTGAGCGCCGAAGTCATATCCGTGGAGATGAAGCCGGGGGCCACCGCGTTCACGGTGATGTTGCGCGGGGCAAGCTCCTTGGCGAGCGCCTTCGTAAGCCCCACGACGCCCGCCTTCGACGCAGCGTAGCTCGCCTGACCCGCATTGCCGTGCAGCCCCACGACACTGCTCATGGAAACGATACGCCCGAAACGCTGTTTCATCATGGGCTTGGCGGCCGCCTTGCAGCAGTTGTAGGCGCCCTTGAGGTTCACGCCCACGACAGCGTCGAAGTCCTCTTCCTTCGCGCGGGCAAGCAGAGCGTCGCGTACGACACCCGCGTTGTTGACCAGCACGTCGAGGCGGCCGAACGCCGCAAGCGCCTCGTCGACGAGACGCTGGGCCTCCTCCAGCGAGGACACGTCGGCGGCGACCGCTATCGTGCGAGACCCCGTTTCTGCGGCGAGCGTTTCGGCGAATGCGCGCGCATCGGGAAGGCTGCGCTCGGATGCGCAGTTCACGCACACGTCGTAGCCCGCGCAGGCGAGTTCGCGCGCAATAGCGCGGCCGATGCCGCGCGCCGAGCCCGTTACGAGCGCGGCGCGTGCAGCAGATGATGTTTCGTTATTCGACATGGGACGTCTCCTCTCGTTCGGGGAAAGGCCGCGTCGCCCGAGCCGCAAGGAACGCATCGAGGCTCGCACGATCCTGCACGCAGGCGCGCACCGTGTTCTTATCGATGCGCCGCACGAGGTTGGCGAGCACGCCGCCGAAGCCGGTTTCGACGAATTCGCAGGCTCCGGCGCGAATCAGGAACTCCACGCTCGCGGAGAAGCGCACCGGATGCGTCAGATGCGCCGCAAGGTGCGCCGGCGCGTCGGCTGCGGAAAGCGGGCGGGCATCAACGTTGCAGATGAGCGGCACTTCGGGCTCCTCGAAGCGCACGCTCTCGATAAAGGCCGAAAACGGCGCCACGGCGGGCTCCATGAGCGGGCTGTGGAACGCACCCGAAGCAGCAAGTCGCGAGAAGCGCCCGCCGCGCGCGGCCCAGACCTCCTCGGCGCGCGAGACGGCCGCAACGGTTCCGGAAACCACTATCTGACCCGGGCAGTTGTAGTTCGCGGGCACGAGCACGTCGCCGCGTGCGCATTCCGCGCAGAGCGCTGCAACCGATTCGTCGTCTGCTTTGAGCAGAGCGCTCATGGCCCCGGGATTCTCGCGGGCGGCCTCGGCCATGAAACCCGAGCGTTCCCGCACGATGGAGAACGCGACTTCGTCGGACACCATGCCCGCTAAGGCGAGGGCGCCGATCTGACCGAGAGAGAAGCCGAGGAGGGCCGTCGGACGCGCGCCGTGCGCCATGAGCGCGCGGGCGATGGCAACCGACAGCGTGCACACGGCCGCCTGGGCCTTGCGCGTGTCGTCGAGCTCGACGGCCGGAGCATGCGCTACAAGTGCCGCCGCGTCGAAGCCGAACACGTCGGACGCGCAGGAGAACACCTGGGCGACTTCAGGGATATCGAGCAGGTCGGCACCCATGCCGGGCTTTTGCGAACCCTGGCCGGAGCACATGAAAACCTCACCCGAACCGAGTCGCAGGGCGCTCGGGGCGGGGTTGGAAGATGCTGTTCGGTTCATAACGTTCCTAGTCGG
>CAUVMU010000229.1:0-3554 GCA_963552775.1 uncultured Eggerthellaceae bacterium
TCCGCCATCCCTCCTCTCGCTCCCTGCGCGTTTTTTACGTGGAACCCAGGTGGGATGGAGGACCCGTCGTCGGTGCAGTACAATAATGAAATTTACGAGGTTCCCCGAGACTGCTCTTGCCGCCTTGGGTAGAAACTGACGGGCACAAGGAGCAAGGCAGGTTATGACGGATTTCCAGAACGAGTACTGCATGCATACGGCCACCTGCGGCGAGCTGCGGCGCGAGGACGTCGGCCGCAAGGTCGTGTTGACCGGTTGGGCGTGGCACAACCGCGACCACGGCGGCCTGATTTTCATCGACTTGCGCGACCGTGCGGGATACACCCAGGTCGTCGTTGACCCCGACTGCGTGAGCGCTGATGAGTTCGCTGCCGCCGAGCATCTGGGTCGCGAGTTCGTGGTCAAGGTATCGGGTACGGTGCGGGCGCGCGGCGCCGAAAGCGTGAACCCCAACATGGTCACGGGCGATATCGAGGTTTTAGCCGGAGCGCTCGAAGTGCTCAACAAGTCCGTCACGCCCCCGTTTTCCATCGAAGACGGCATCGAGACCGACGAGACCACGCGCATGAAGTGGCGCTACCTCGACCTGCGCCGTCCCGAGATGTACAGGAGCCTGCTGCTGCGCCATCAGGTCGCCCAGGCCATGCGCACCGCGCTCAACAAGCGCGGCTTCCTCGAGGTGGAAACGCCCATCCTCGCCAACTCCACGCCCGAAGGAGCGCGCGACTACATCGTGCCGTCGCGCCCGAACCCGGGCAGGTTCTACGCGCTGCCGCAGAGCCCCCAGCAGTTCAAGCAGATGCTCATGATCGGTGGTATCGAGCGCTACTACCAGATCGCCCGGTGCTTTCGCGACGAGGATCTGCGTGCCGACCGTCAGCCTGAGTTTACCCAGGTCGATGTTGAAATGAGCTTCGTCGAGAACGACGAGGTCATCGATATGATGGAAGACGTCATGGCGGAAACACTTACGGTCGTGGGGGTCGAGCACGCCTTCCCGCTCGAGCGCATGCAGTATGTCGAGGCCATGGAGCGCTTCGGCAACGACCGCCCTGACACGCGCTTCGGCATGGAGCTCGTGGACATCACGTCCATCGTGAAGGACTCGGGCTTCAAAGTGTTCTCGAGCGTAGCCCGATCGGGCGGCGTGGTGAAGGCCATCAACGCGAAGGGTGCGGGCGACTGGAGCCGCGGCGATGTGGAGAAGCTTGCCACCATCGCGGCCGACAACGGGGCAAAGGGCATGGCGTGGATCGCGTTCACGTCCGACGGCGCCGAGAAGAGCCCCATCATCAAGTTCTTCTCCGAAGACGAGTTCTCCGCCCTCAAGCAGGCCATGAACGTCGAACCGGGCGACCTGCTCCTGTTCGCCGCCGACACGTTCGAAGTCGCAAGCGCCGTGCTTTCGGCTCTGCGCCTGCACATGGCCGATGCGCTCGGCGTGGAGCGTGCGGGCCACAAGCTGCTGTGGGTCGTGAACTTCCCCATGTTCAAGTACGATGCCGACGAGAGGAAGTACGCCGCTGAGCACCACCCCTTCACCATGGTGCGCAAAGAGGACCTCGACCGAATCGAGGATGCTCCGCTCGAGTGCGGCAGCTACTCTTACGACCTGGTCATGGACGGATTCGAAGTGGGCGGCGGCACGATCCGCATCCACAGCGCCGAGCTCCAGCGCCGCGTGCTGCGTCGCTGCGGGCTGACCGACGCGGATATCGACGAGAAGTTCGGCCACCTCATCCACGCGCTTGAATTGGGTGCTCCGCCGCACGGCGGCATCGCGCTCGGCCTCGACCGTCTGGTCATGCTGCTCGGCGGCAAGGATTCCATTCGCGACGTCATCGCCTTCCCCAAGACCTCGAGCGCGTCCGATCCCATGACCGGAGCTCCCTCCGTCGTGGGCGGCCGCCAGCTCAAGGACGTGAACCTGCGCTTGCTGTAGCGCCGAGGCCCTATACGGGTTTCTGCAGCTGCGCAGCTTTCACAGCCTCTGCAATCCCTGCAGCTCCCGAGGACGTCGCGCTCTCTCGAGGGCTGCGTGCGGACGAGGAGATAGACGGCATCCCGTTCTCCGAGATGCTCGAGGACGTCGAGCACCCTCGAGGGCTGCGTGCGTTTGCGAGCAGGCTGGCGACGTGCTCGACGGTCTCCGCAGCGACGTCTATCTCGGCTTTCGTGTTGTAGAACGCAGGGGAGAGCCGCGCGACGCTTGTCGTGCCCAAACGCGCGAGCAACGGTTGCGCGCAGTTGTTGCCCGAACGCAGCGCGACGCCGTGCTTGTCCGCGATGGTGCACAGGTCGAAGGGGTGCACGTCGTCGATGACGAACGAGACGCATCCGCTGCGCTTGCGCGGGGCCCCGAGCACGTGCAGGCCGGGGATGCGTGCGAGCTGCTGTTCCGCATAGGCTACAAGTTCGTCCTCGTAGCGCGCGACGGCGTCTCGCCCGCAGCTCTCCAAGTAGTCGAGAGCGGCCGCGAGTGCGATGGCTCCTACGTAGTTGGGCGTGCCGGCTTCGAGGCGCAGCGGCAGCTGCTCGAACGTCGTCTCGCCGGGTTTTACGATGTCGACCATCTCGCCGCCGAACGCGCTCGGCTCCACGAGCTCGAGGGCGGCAGGCGACCCGTACAGCACGCCGATGCCGGTCGGGGCCATGATCTTGTGCCCCGAGAAGCAGAGGAAGTCGCAGCCGATATCCTGCACGTCTATCCGGGTGTGCCGCATGGCCTGCGCACCGTCCACCAGGCAGAGCGCTCCGACCTCGTGTGCAAGGGAAACGATGCTCTTCAGGGGCGTGACGCACCCGAGCACGTTCGAGCAGGCGCTGACCGCCACGATTTTCGGTCGGCTCTCGTCGATCAGGCGTGAGAGGCCGTCGAGGTCGATGTCGCCCGCCTCGTCGATATCCGCAACGGCAAAGTCTGCCCCTTGACGCTTGCAGGCCATCTGCCAGGGCACGAAATTGGAATGGTGCTCGAGGACGGTCGTGACGACGCAGTCGCCCGGTCCGAGCAGGTGGGAAAGACCGAGGGCCGCCATGTTGATCGAGTCGGTCGTTCCCCGGGTGAAGACGACGCAGCGCTCGTCCGGGGCGTTGATGAAGGTCGCCACCCGAGCCCGCGCGGACTCGTAGCCCTGCGTCGAGCGGTGTGCGAGGTAGTGCATGCCGCGGTGCACGTTGGCGTTCGAGGTACGGTAGTGCTCGGCTACGGCGTCGAGCACTACCGCGGGCACCTGCGTGGTCGCCGCATTGTCGAGGTACACGAGCGCATGTCCGTACGCCTCGTCGGCCAGGATGGGAAAATCGTTGCGTATGGTCGCTTTGTCGAACATGTCGATCCTTTCGGTGCGGGCGCTGTAGGTTGCGGGACTCGGGTCATGCCTCCCGCTCCGGGTGTTCTGGTGTGAGCGGGTGCGTTCGCGGCTGGATTTTACGCCGGCGTTTGCGCCCGGCTTTTGCGGGCAGCTTTTACCCCCGGCGTTTGCGCCCAGCTTTTCCACCCGGCTTTTGCGGGCAGCTTTTACCCCCGGCGTTTGCGCCCAGCTTTTCCACCC
>CAUVMU010000230.1:0-3535 GCA_963552775.1 uncultured Eggerthellaceae bacterium
CCGCCTCGAGGATACGACGGGGTCGGTCGAGTGCATCTGCTTCAAGTACGACGACTTCGCCGATGTGCTTCAGGAAGATGCCATCGTGAAGGCGAAGGGCAAGTTCGAGCACAGCGACCGTGGCAACCAGATTATCGCCTACGAGCTCGAGGCGGTCGATTTGCCGGACGAGGACGAGCGTCCGCAACGCTTGGAACTGCGCGTTCCCGCCAATCTGTTCAGCCAGAACGCGGTGCAGCGCCTCAATCGCATCCTGGGGCTGTATCCCGGCCGCGACTACGTGGTGCTGTTCGTGCTGCAGTCGGACGGGAGGACGTTCCGCGCCGAGCTGCCCGTGACGGTCGACTCGCGCAATGCGCTCATGCTCTCAGAGATTCAGAGCCTGTTCGGCCAGCCGGTGTGGTAGCAGGCGGTTCGCACGCGATAGAGGCGGCGGAGGCGGCGGAGGCGATAGAGGCGGCGGAGGCGATAGAGGCGGCGGAGGCGAGATTCGCTCGAAGGTCCGCAAGGGTTTCCGGTTGCTGCGACGGCTGTGCTGGGAATCGGGTACGTGGCGATAGCGGTGGCAGAGGCAAGATTCGCTCGAAGGTCCGCAAGGGTATTGGAGATGGCCTTTAGGTACTGTTCGAAGAGGGATTAACGGCGCTCGCTGAAAACCCCCGTTCCCCTATGCTCCCGACCCCGATGTCGGCGAATCAATCGGTACGGAGGTGCGGCGCTATTCTGTAAAGGGGTATTCCGTTCGGTTTGCCGTCGATAGGCTTTCCGAAACAATCGATATCGTTGCTTTTCTCCTCGACGAACAAGATGTATCGGCACATTTACTCCGGAGGTTTTAAAAGCTCGAATCGCGCGGTGACAACGTGGAGGCTCGGGATAAGGAGAAGGAAAAGGAATGGATGCAGGTGAAATCGGCGGCGCGTATGCGCTGACGCTTGGATACCGGGGCGGGGCGTTTTGCGGCTTCGCGCGTCAGCCGGGCCAATTGACGGTCCAGGGCGAGCTCGAGTACGCCCTCGCGCTTCTGCTGCGCCGCGAGGTGGAGACGACGTGCGCCGGGCGCACCGATGCGGGCGTGCACGCGCGCGGTCAGGTGGTCAGCTTCGGCGTTGCGTCAGACGAGCTTGAAGCGCTCGACGAGCGTCGTCTGCTGCGTTCCCTGAATGCGCTTACCCATGACGACATCGTGGTGCGCGCCGCGCGGTCCATGCCAGCGGGCTTCTCGGCGCGGTTCGACGCGGTGGCGCGCGAGTACCGTTACCACTTGTGCACCGGTTCGACCCCGCCCCTGATCATGCGCGACTTTTCCTGGTACGTGCCCGGAGGTTTGGATGTGGAGGCCATGGAGCGGGCGGCTCGGCATCTTGTGGGCGAGCACGACTTCAAAAGCTTCTGCAAGGCGGTTTCCGCTGTTGATAAGCCCACGTGCCGGTTCGTGCGCGAGGTGTCGTTCTTCCGCGAGGAGGTTTTGGGCGAAGACGTGCTCACCGTGAAGGTGGTAGGCAACGCCTTTCTGCATTCCATGGTGCGCACCATGGTGGGAACGCTCGTGGCCGTAGGGCAGCGACGCCGCGATGCCGACTGGGTGCGCCGTGCGCTCGAGGCGCGCGACCGGCGTGCAGCGGGGGAGTGCGCACCTGCTCAGGGGCTCGTCTTCTGGAACGTCGAGTACTGAGAGCGCTTGTTTACGGCTTTCATTCCGAAAGAACCGCCGCCGTCCGCCTTGAAACTCGTTGAGCGGCTTTCTCTGTAAAAATTTCATCGTTCCAGTTCAGACGTATGGACCGTGAGGGTTCATTTTGAAAATGGACCCTCCTTGATGAAAAATAAACCCTCCTGACAGAAGGATTCCCGCGCTCGGCGCTCTAGAATGAGAGAGGCGCCTAAAAAGAAGGGGCCGCAACGATACGGAAGGGGATTGTATGAGCGAAAGCAAGAAGATGTCGCGCCGCGCGTTCTTAGGCTTCGGGGCCACGGCGGCGGTTGCCGCTGGTGCTGCAGGGCTTGTCGGGTGCGCGCCGAAAAGCTCGGATGGCGCATCGAAGGCCGCCGAAGGTTCGGCAGCGGACGGCTCGAGCGCGTATCGGTACGAATGGGAGGCTGCTCCCGAGCCTATCACCGACGTGAAACGAACCGTTGAGACGGAGATTTTGATCTTAGGTGCCGGCCTTTCGGGGTGCGCACTGGCCGCCTCCGCTGCCGAGCAGGGCGGCAAGGTGACCGTAGTCGAGAAGACGTCGAGCTGGAACGGCCGCGGCGGCGGATTCGGCGCCATCAATTCGCGCTATATGGAGCAGCTCGGTATTACCGTCGACAAGGTGAACGCGAAGCAGCACTGGATCGCCCAGTGCGCGAGCCGCGCGAACGAGGACCTTATCGTCAAGTTCTTCAACAATTCCGAGGAAGCGAGCAACTGGTTCCTCGACAAGGCCGAAGCGCGCGGGTGCTCGGCCATGGTCGGTGCGTTCTACAGCCATGATGACGTCTATGCCGAACAGCCCGGGTATCATATGCTCATCCTTCCCGAGGGGACGGATCTGAAGTCGAAGCAGTTCGCCGGCGCCGAAATCCTTCACGACGAGGCTGTGAAGGCCGGTGCCGAGTTCGTGTTCGACTCGCCCGCCGTCCAGCTTGTCAAAGAGGGCGACAAGGTCGTCGGCTGCATCTGCAAGGCTGCCGAGGGATATGTCCGCTACAACGCCTCGAAGGGCGTCGTGCTCTGCACGGGCGATATTGGCGGCGACCTGGAAATGTGCAAGGCGTATGCTCCCATCTGCGCCGAGTACGGCCAGCCGCGCAGCCAGTACACGCCCGCCGGCGTGAACACCGGCGACGGTCACAAGATGGGCATGTGGGTCGGTGCGGCCTTGCAGGACCTGCCGCTTCCGACCATGATGCATCCTCAGGCGTTCTGCTGGTTCCACGGGCCCTTCCTGTTCGTCAACACCGAAGGAAAGCGCTTCATGTGCGAAGACACGTGGGTGCAGGGGAAGTCGCTTGCCATCAACCGCCAGCCCGAGGGGATGGCGTTCGCGGTCTTCGATAACAACTGGAAGGATGACCTGGTCAAGGGATTGCCGCACGGCGGCGGCATGTTCTGGGACAGCTTCCGTCCCTACGGATCCGATGTGGAACTGGCGCCTGCGTACTTCGAAACGCAGATTCCCAACTACATCGAGCAGGGCATCGCGTACCAGGCCGACTCGCTCGAGGAGCTGGCCCAGAAAATCGGCTGCGACGCTTCCACCCTCACGGCCACCGTCGAGCGCTACAACGGTATGTGCGAGGCGGGCGAGGACACCGATTACTACAAGAAGCCGGTCTTCCTGACGCCCGTGAAGGAGCCGCCGTTTTACGCGCTCATGGTCGGCCCTGCGTTGCTCGCCGTTGCCGGCGGTCTGCACGTGAACGTCGACTTCCAGTGCCTGACGGCCGAGGGCGCGCCGATTGAGGGCCTCTACGCGCTCGGCAACTGCATGGGCGACGTCAACGCGACCGACTATCCCATTAACGTGGCCGGCAACAGCCACGGCCG
>CAUVMU010000231.1:0-3515 GCA_963552775.1 uncultured Eggerthellaceae bacterium
CTGCGCGGCTCCAGGCTGCAGGAAAGCCGTTATTGATTTATCTAAAGAAATACGGTAGTTTATTCTTTATAAGAAAGGAGTCCCTATGCCGCAAATCATATCAAGCACCGCGCTTCGTAACGGGTATAACGACGTCTCAGAAAGGTGCAGGGAGAACTCCGAGCCTATCTACATAACGAAAAACGGAGCTGGGGACCTTGCCGTCATGAGCATCGACGCTTACGAGACTATGAGCTCGCGCCTTGATTTTTACGAATTCCTTCTTAAAGGTCGTCGCGATGCCGATGCGGGCAGAGTCATTTCTGCACGAGAGGCGACAACGAGCCTACGTAAGAGATACGGCCTGTAATGTATCCCGTCGTCATCACCGATGCCGCATTGTCGGACTTGGATTTTGCTATCCGCTATATAGCGCTCACCCTTGAAAACCCAAGCGCCGCAGCGAAGATGCTCGACAATTTTGATAATCTTGCTGCCACGTTGGAGGACGGCGCTGAGGGGTTTCCGCTCGTGCGCGATGAAGTCGCGGCGGCTGCAGGATACCGATGGACGCAATTAGGCAATTACATGGTCTTCTTCAGATGCGACAAAGACGCAAACGCCGTCTACGTTGAGCGCATCGCCTACAAGCGTCGCGATTGGATCGCGCTCATCCAGTAAAGCCAGGCTCCAGATTCGAGCTTGAACTCCCAGATGCTCGCCGCATGCCTTGACGGGCCTGCGCGCTGGCGCCGAGCCTGCCGCTGCTCCCCTTCGCATACGAGGCCAAGCTCAAACGCGACAGGAAGGTCCTGTCCGAGATGTTCGGATCTCCGCTGCCAGCAGTAAAACTGCCGGCAGTGGAAGGATGAGGCTCTTTCACAAGGACAAGCAAGGCGGGTAAAGCCGTGTTTCTAACTGCAAAAGTCAGGCTATATTACAGCTCGACCAGCGCAGCCGACGAATCGGCCGAACGCATGGACTCTACGACTTCGCGATGGCAGGTGAGGACGATGACCTGCCGGACGCGCGCGAGCTCGGCCAGGGCGCGGGCGGCACCTTGGCGGCGCTCGTCGTCGAAATGGACCAGGATGTCGTCGGCAAGGACGGGCACAGAGCGCCCCACCCCGTCGGCGCAGAGCAGCAGCGCGATGCGCAAGGCCAGGTAGAGCTGCTGGCGAGTGCCGAGGGAGAGCTGTTGGGGAGAGCGGCGCACGAGAGCCGCATCGACGGCCTCGATGCCGCCGTCGGCCGTGCGCTCCACGCGCTGCCAGCGTCCATCGGTCATGAGGGAGAGCAGGCGCCCGGCCTCGCGGTAGACCTGCGGCTGGCTGTGCCCCTCCCACGCACCGATCGAACGGGAGAGCAGACGGCGGGCGAGCAGCAGGAGAGCAAGGCCGCGCTGGCTCTCGTTGAAGCGCGTGCGGGCCTGCTGGTACGCGAGCTTTAGATCATCGAAAGAGTGCATGAGCTGCGCTTGGGACAGGCGTTGGGAGAGCTCGCCTGCGCGGCGTTCGAGCGTTGCGGCCTCGCGCACGAGCGCGTCGCGTTCGGCGACGGTTCGGTCGAGCGCGACGGCAAGCCCCTCCGCGTCGCGTGCCGAGACGTCGGCGAGCTGCAGGACGACCGCGCGTTCTCGAGCAAGCGACTCCGCTTCCGCAGCAAGGGTGCGGGCTTCTTCCGCTCGACGCTGACGGTCGCGAAGGGCCTCTTGGCGCGCCGCCCGAACCGCACAGCCCTCATCGAGCAGCGCAAGGGCCGCGCGCGCGGACGAGCCGGCTGCGGAAAGGCCCGCCGCCGCAAGGCGCGCGGCAACCGCCTCATCGAGCACCTGCAGCTCTGCGGCGCAGTCTTGAACCCTGGAGGTCAACGAGTCCCCGTCGTCCGATGACGGCCCACCTGTCGCGGACCGCTCTCTTGCCGCAGCGCCCCGCTCGGCCGAACCTGCAGCCGCATCGGCTCTTCTAGTACGCCGGATGAAAAGCGCAGCCCCAAGCGAAAAGAGCATTCCCGCAAGACCGAAGAAAAGCCCCGCAATCGCGACATCGCGTATCGGCGATAACGGCCCTCCCCAGCCGAGCACGCCGAAGAGCCCCGTCGCCGCAAGCAGCGCGCACACTGCAGCTACCAGAGCAAGGACACGGGCAGGTGCGGGCGCACCCTTCACGTTGTCGCGCATGCGGGGCGAAGACCCACTTGGCAGCGCCGCAACCGAATCCCTACCCCCATCGACAAGCTGGCTTTCGCGCGCGAGCGCGAGTCGATGCCGCGCACGATCCTGGTCATATGCCAAATCCTCGAGCTGAAGACGCAGGACGCGCTCGTCGGCCTCGGATAGAGCGCCGAGCGCTTCGGGCGATTCGGCGGGCGCCTCGGCAGGAAACCGCGCGGGGGAACCCTCCTGCGCTTGCAGGAGAGCAGCCGCTTCTTCAGCGCGTGCGGAGGCGGCCGCAAGGCGCACGTCGAGGTCGGCCAGGCGCGTGCAGGAAGCGTTGAGCGCGTCGACGCGGCGGTTCAGGTGGGCGACGCGAAGCGCAGCGGCCTCGCGCTCTCCGTTGATTGCGCGCAGCTCTCGACGTTCCGCTTTGAACCGCTCCGTTTCGTCAGCCGCAGCGCTCACCTGAGCGCGGAGGGAATCGAGGCGCGCGCCGAGGCTCTTCAGCGAATGCGTCGCCGAAGCGGCGCTCGAAGTGTAGGACGCGATACGGCGCTCAAGGTCGCCGAGCGCTGCCGCAGGACTCACGGCGGTCCCCGAGCCAGCCGTGAGAAGATGCGCCGTCACGCCATCGGGGTCCCGTAGACCGCGCAGTTCGTCGGCCGAGAGTGAGAACAGGGTTTTGAACGTCTCCTTGTCGATATCGGAAGCGACTTCGATATCGCCCTGCAGGCCATCGGCATTGCGAGCCCGGAACACCTGGGTCAACTCCGATGTTGCACGTGAAACATCGGAGGGGACCGCGCGCTCGTCAGGCGAAACGTCGTCGCTGAAGCCGCCGTCGGGCACATGGTCTGCGAGCGCAGCCGCTCCCGCCCCGCGCGCATCGTGCTCAGCGGTCTCGCTGCAGGCGAAAATCAATGCGCCGGCGCGCTCGGCGTGCGCGGGCTTGTACGTGTTGCGGGAACCGTGCGCGGCCTCCCACCCGAACAGCACGCCCTCGATAAAGGCCGCAAGCGTCGATTTCCCGGCCTCGTTCCGCCCGTGCACCACCGTGAGGCCCGGCGAGAACGGGCCGATCGTACGGTTTCCGAAAACCCCGAAGCTGTCCATGCGCGCGAAGCGGAGATAGCGCCTCATAATCCCGCCTCCCCTTCGAGCAAGTCGAGCACGAGCGATTCGGCCTCCGCCGAAAGTTCGGGGAGGGCCTTTTCCAACGCCGAAGGAAAGGCCAGGCCCCGCGCAAGGAATTCCTCCTGCAAGTAGGCGAGATCGGCAGGATCTTCGCTGGAGCGGGAGGCTATGAGAACCACGGCGGGGAACAGGCCTTCAGCCACAAGCTTATCCCGATCGCGCGGGGTACGGGTGGCATCGACGAGCG
>CAUVMU010000232.1:0-3500 GCA_963552775.1 uncultured Eggerthellaceae bacterium
CGACCATCGTCTCACGCGGGCTCTCGTGGCCGATCGCGCCCGCGACGCGCGCTTCCTCAACCTGTTTGCCTACACGGGCACGGCGAGCGTGTATGCAGCCGGTGCGGGCGCGCGCAGCACGGTGACGGTCGATCTGTCGCAGACCTACCTGGAATGGGCCGAGCGCAACATGCTCGCCAACGGGTTCGACGGACCTGAGCATACCTACGAGCGCGCGGACGTCATGCGCTGGATCACCGACGCGCGTCGAGGTGGGCGGCGCTTCGACGTCGTGTTCGTCGACCCGCCGACGTTCTCGAACTCCAAGGCCATGGGCAGACGCACCTGGGACGTGCAGCGCGATCACGTGGAGCTGCTCATCGGCGTCTCGCGTTTGCTTTCAGAAGAAGGGGAGGCCGTATTCTCGTGCAATCTGCGCTCGTTCAAGCCCGATATGGACGAGTTGGAGAAGTACGGCGTCAGGCTCGAGGACGTGTCGGCGAGCACGATTCCCGCCGATTTCGCGCGCACGCCCAAGATTCACAAGTGCTACCTGGTGCATCGCGCGTAGGGGTGCGCGCGGCAGGGGGCGTCGGTGCTCTTCGGCTGCTCCATCTTGTCGAAGGTGCATCGCGCGTAAGGGTGCGCACGGCACGCACGGCAGTGAGTCGGAAGCCGGGAGATAGCGTCTGCGGGCGCCTGGCGCACCGAGCGCGGGCGCTAATCCCCCTCGTGGAGAACGGGGTCGCCGTCGACCTGCCACTCTTCCAGTATGACGTTGCCGCGGTAGCGATACAGGCCGTATACGCCGGAGAAGTCGAGGTCGGCGCACGTGAACTTGCCGCCGAGGGACGTGACGAACTCCGCAGCTTCGGTGTTGAAGGCCCCTGAGGCGAACAGGTACAGGTTGGCGATGTTGTCACGGCTTCCCGTAGGCGCGAGCACGAGCCCCGTCCCGAAGGCGAGCGGAAGCCCGTCGCTTTTCAGACGAAGGTTCTCGATCTTGAGCTTCGGCTCGAAACAGGACAGCCAGCTCTTCCTCATGAGCTTTGCCCATTCGGCCCAGACGGTCGAGTTCTTGCGCGCCGGGTCGGCGTAGATGTTGTTGAAGAAGTCGCGGTACGTCTGCGCTCCTTCGAGATACTCCTCGAACTCGGGCTTCACCGTGCCGCCCATGGTGGTGTACAGGAGCAGCTGCTCGAGCGCGACCCGTGACTTCAGGGGCGCGGTTTCGATGCCCGCTTTCAAATCCTCGTAGTTCATAGCTGCTCCTCCTGTGAGCTTGTAGCTTCCTTGCGGTTCGGTGCGGGTTCGATGGGGCGCGCAACGCCGCCTGGGGGATGTGATGATGGGCACGCTATCGGGGTTCGTACGGGTTCGAAGGGGTGCACGCGCACCTTCCGAGGAAGGAGAGCGGCCCCCTGGGCGGCGCGGGCGCTGCGGGGTGTGGCGTAGGTGCCCCGCAGCGCCCGGGTACGCGGTTCTAGGCGCTTGCCGGCACCCAGAGGTACTGCTCGGGCTTGGCGGCCAGATTGCTCACGAGCTCGTCGATCGGGCCGAACTTCAGGCATTTGGCTTGGCAGTGGAAGACGCACGAGGGGAGCTTTCCTTTGCCCTGGCGCTCGGCGCACAAATCGCACACCTTCGTGAACGCCGGTACGAAGTCGTAGACGAAGCGGTCGGTCTCCCTGCCTTCGGCGTCTTTGATGGGCCACGGACCGTTCTGGAGCACTTTCACGCCCCACTGCTCAAGGGGGAGCTCATGCTCGGCCTGGCAGGCGACCTCGCACGAGTAGCATCCCGTGCAGTACTGGTAATCGACGAGAATTCCGTTGCGGGCCATTACAGTTCCTCCTCCTTGCAGCGGTAGACCTTGCACAGCGTGCACTTGAGGTCGGCACCGAAGCCGGTCTTGCCAGGCTTGTTGGCAAGCAGCTGGTTGATGTTGGACTGACGGAAGCCGTACAGGTTCGGCTCGGCCCCGTCTTGCTCGGGGAACCACCAGCCGTGCTGGGCGGCGATTTCCTTCTCGTGCACCTCGAACGTGAGGCGCGCGCGTTGGCGGCAGCGTCCGCGGTGGTTCTCGATCCACACCCAGTCGCCCTCGGAGATGTTGAGCGCCTTGGCCGTGCGCGGATGGATTTGCACCCACGGATCGGGCGTGAGCTGGCGCAGGTAGGGGATCTGGCGATGCTCGGAGTGGAAGAACGACGTGGTGCGGGCGCCCGTGATCATGATGAGCGGGTACTCTTCGTAGAGGTCGGGCGTGGTCACCGGGCCGATGCCGGGTTCTTCGATATAGGGCAGCGGATCGTAGCCGAACTTCTCGAACAGCGTGGAGTAGAACTCGATACGGCCGGTGGGGGTGTTGAAGCCGACCTGGCCGTCGGGGCGCATGAGACCCTTCTCGTACTTCTTGTAGATGTACTTCTGGTACACGGGGCCGTTCTCCATGAGCTCGCGGAACGTGAACCCGGAGGGCTTGACGATCTCGTCGTAGACCTCGTCCTCGGTCTTCCACGGCCAGCAGTTCTGGTCGAGCGGGCGTCCGATGGCCTGTTTGAACTCGTCGTCACGGTCGAAGTACTGGGCGAGCTCGCGGTTGATCTCGCAGTCGGACTTCGCCTCGCCCTCGGCGGCGCACCCGCCGGTGATGGCGGAGAGGAAGTAGTAGTGCGCGCGCACGGAGTGCTTCTCGGCCCAGGTCTGGACGGGCATGACGATGTCGGCGCACGACTGGATGGTCGGGGTCATGAACACGTCGCATGCGGCGATGAACTCGGGCTTCTTCATGGCCTTGTACCAGCGGTCGACTTCGCAGCTCATGCAGGCGATGCCGTTGGACGTTTGGATCCACACGCCCTTGACCTTGCCGGCCTCCATGTACTCGAGGCACATGTCGGGCATGGCCTGGGTCAGGCCGTAACGGTACATCGGGAATTCCTTCCACCCGACGCGCTTCTTCTGCATCTCCTCGGTGATGAGGTCGTAGATGCCCCATGCGCCGGCGGAGGGCTGGTCGACGCCCATGGGGGAGGCGGTGTAGCACATGCCGCCCGGGATGTCGAGATTGCCGGTGATGGTCCACAGCGCGGCGATGGCGGCGGCGCAGGGCGTGCCCTGGCTCTGCATGTCGACGGCAAGGCCCCATACCACGTTAGCCGGATGGGACTTGGCGAACAGGCGCGCAGCGGCGATGATCTTCTCCTTGGGAACCCAGGTCATCTCCTCGACCTGGTCAAGGGACAGCTCGCGGGCGCGTTCAGCCAGCTCGTCGAATCCATAGGTCCAGCAGTCCACGAACTCATGGTCGTAGAGGTCCTCGTCCACAATGACCTTGATCATGCCCAAAGCGAGCGCCGTATCGGTTCCGGGACGCAGCTGCAGGTGGATGTCGGCGTGCGCGGCGAGCCAGGTGACGCGCGGCTCGACGGAGATAAGCTTGCAGCCGAGCTTCATGGCGTCGGTGACCCAGTGGCCCATGAAGAAGTCGGGGTTGGAAATGGTGGGGTTGCAGCCCC
>CAUVMU010000233.1:0-3492 GCA_963552775.1 uncultured Eggerthellaceae bacterium
CCAGAAGTCCTACGAGGCGCTGCTCGCCACGAACGGAGCACTGGTCGGGAGGTCGTCCGACGACGTTTCGGGCGTCTCGATGAAAACAGGCGTCATCCGCACGATGGCCCAGGCGGTCGTCGACGGGACCTCGCACTTCTACGTGACGCTCGAGGGCGACGAGGGCATCTACGATTTCGCTTTGCCGGGACTTATCGGCATCGTGGGATACCAGCCAGGCGACACGATCTCGTTCGAGTTCCGAGCGAACACCCCGACGAGCCTCGTGAGCAGCATTGTGGATTCTTCCGATGTGGCGGCGGGCGCTGCGCAAGGCGCGACGGGCGCTGCAGGTGCCGGGGACGTGGACGCGGCGGGCGCTGCGGGTGCAGCGGATGGCGCGGCGGGCGCTGCAGGTGCAGCGGATGGCGCGACGGGCTCTGGCACGGGGTCCTCGTCGATCGGCATTCCGGCTCAACCGGGCATGGCTTCGCAGGAAAAAGCTGCCGCATAAAGACGGTGCGCGCACCTTAGCCCCGGGTCTGCCCGAGGCCGATTCCGGGGCGCGGTTTCGCCCTGATCGGCGAGCGGCCGGAGTCGATGGTCGTTCCTGTGGAAAAACGGTCGAGCCGTTGACAGCCTGCGCCCATCGGCTATTATGAATAGGCTGCTCTTGTGGGAGCAGTGCGAACATACACCCTGTTCCGCTACTTAAGACAGCTGGTACCTTCGGGTTCAAACGCGCAAGCGGCCTGCCGAGGTGGTTAGGCTTATCGCATGTGCCGACCCCCGTTGTCTTCGATAGCGGGGGTCGTTTCCTTTCGGAACGCGACCCACCCTTACGGGGCGGAACGCGATTCGAAACGAAGGAGGTGCACATATGCCAAACGCACAGAACCAAGCGATGATGTCCGCTATTCGCGAAGACCTGACGGACGTGACTGCGGTGTGGGTCGTCGACTATCGCGGCCTGACCGTGAAGGAGGTCGAAGGCCTTCGTCGTAGCATCCGCGAGTCCGATGCTTTCATGAAGGTGTACAAGAACACCCTCATGCGCATTGCGCTCAAGGACATGGATCTCGCGAACATCGATTTCGTGCTCGAGGGCCCCTCGGCGTTCGTCTTCTGCAAGAATGACCCGGTCGCAGCTGCAAAGGCGCTGACCGAATTCGCCAAGGGCAACGACAAGCTCGTTATCAAGGGCGGTATGATGGAGGGCGAGGCCGTCGACGCCCAACAGATCGCCGTTGTGGCCGCTCTGCCTACGCGCGAGCAGCTTTTCGGTCAGATCGCCGGTCTCATCGCCGGTTTCGCCCGTGGCCTTGCGGTGTCCATCAACGGCGTCCCGCGTGGTCTGGCTCAGTCGATCAATCAGGTCGTCGAGCAGAAGCCTGCTGCGTAAACGCGGCATGCGGCGCACGCGCCGCGTAACTTACGAAAGCGGGCTGCATGAGCGGCCCCTGTGAAAGGAAAAGAACATGGCTGTTACCAAAGAGGAAATCATTGAGGCTCTGAAGGAGATGTCCCTCCTTGAGGCGTCCGAGCTCGTGAAGATGATCGAGGACACCTTCGGCGTGTCCGCCGCCGCTCCGGTTGCCGTTGCTTCCGTTGCCGCTGGTGGCGCTACTGAGGAAGCTGAAGAGAAGACCGAGTTCGACGTTGTGCTCGAGGGCTTCGGCGACAACAAGATCGCCGTCATCAAGGTCGTCCGCGAAATCGCCGGCCTGGGCCTGAAGGATGCCAAGGAGGCTGTCGAGGCCGCTCCGAAGGCCATTCAGGAGGGCGTCTCCAAGGAGAAGGCCGAGGAGATCAAGGCCAAGCTCGAGGAAGCCGGCGCTGCCGTTACCCTCAAGTAACATCGTTTTACCTGCGTTGTTCGAAAGGGGAGCCTGCGGGTTCCCCTTTTTGTATGCGTGGGACGGACGGCTGCCTCTGAGCTGTTCGATGGTGCCTCCGTGCTTGCGAGCTTCGTTTCGACCGCTGACAGAATGGCAACGAAACGTGCGACGCTTGTCGTTCGACCTGTATAGTGCTGCATGAGGAACTCTCGGTACACCGTTGTCCCGTTTGCAATTCGCAGGGACGCGCCGATCGGCAAAGGAGCGCTCATGCAAATCCAGTATTTTCAGACCGCGTGGAACGATCTGAAGCAATCTCCCGGATGGTTCGGAAAACTGCTCCTTCTCGGTCTGCTCCTGTTCGTGCCCATTCTCGGCCCCATCGTCTTGTGCGGTTACTTTTACGGGTGGGCGCGCGATGTCGCCTGGGGCGTGCGCAACCCGCTGCCCGAGCACATTTTCGGCAACGAGGACGGCAAGCTCTACCGTCGTGGTTTCTTCGCCTTGGTCATCTCGTTCGTATTGGGGCTCATACCGAGCGCAGTGAGCCTGATAGGGGATTCGCTTTCGGGAGGCGGCTCGTTCATGGCGATGCAGTCCTCGAGCTACTACGATCCGTACGGGTTCTCGTCGGCAGCCGCCACGCCGAGCGCCGGCGCTCTCCTGGCTTCCATGGTGTTGTCGCTGATCTCCATGGTGCTCTCGTTCGCCGTTCTGTTCTTCCAGTGGGTCGGAATCATGCGCATGAGCATCTACGACCGCCTTTCCGCCGGCTTCCAGATCAAGAAGATCTGGGCCATGCTGCGCCATGATTCGGGCGGCATTCTCCGGATTTTCGGCATGTACTTGCTGCTCAGCCTCGCTGCTGCGGTTATCGTCTTCATCGTCGTCCTCATCTTCGTCCTGGTGTTCGTGTCGGCTCTTGCGCAGTCGGGGGGATCGGGGGACTCGTCCCTGATGGCTGTTATCGCCGCTGGCGGTTTGGTCGGTGTGCTTCTGCTGGTGTTGTTCGGGTATGCTCTGGTGGTGTACAGCGTTTTCGTACAAGGCATGATCGCTCGTGCGCTCGGGTACTGGACGCGCCAGTTCAACGTGCCCGCATGGCGCGGCCAAGAGGATCCCATGCCGTTCGAGATGATGGGCGGTTTCGACGCTCAAGGGTATTCCCAGGCGCAGCAGTCTCAACCGTTCGGCTACGGCGCGCAGCCCCAGGCTTCCCCGATGACGTATCAAGCTCAGCAGGCCCAGCCGTTCGGCGGGCAGGCTCAGCAACCGTTCGGCGAGCAGCAGGGGGCATCCTTCCCGCAGTCGTTCGGGAGCACGGCTCAGGTGTCTGCGACGGGTGCGGCTCCGGCGAGCGCAGCGCCTGCGGTGTCCGCCCAGCCGTTCGATACGGCTTCGCAGGCGCCGGCGGCCCAGCCGTTCGCCGCACCTTCGCAGGGGACGGGGGCTCCGGCAGCATCCCAGCCGTTCGTTTCGACGCAGCCTGCGACTCCTGCAGCCGATTCTTCACCGTGGCAGACCCCGGTCGATTCTTCGTCTGATCAGGGCGGGGATACTCCTTCCGCGCGCTAGCGTTTTCGGAACGCGCGCCCGCGTTTCAGAGGGTGCCGCCAATTGCGGTATGCGGTTGCAAAAAACGAGGTAAGAATACGGCTCCGGGCGAACGTCCCGG
>CAUVMU010000234.1:0-3463 GCA_963552775.1 uncultured Eggerthellaceae bacterium
GATCGCGACGTATCCCGGTCCGCATCCGAAATCGAGGATGCGCAGCGTGCCCTCGCGCGGCCGTTCGCCTAAGATTGCGTCCGCCCAGGCCTTCTCCGCTGCCGCGCTGAAATCATCCTGCACGATGGCGCTGAAGCCTTCGGCGGAAACCTCCCATCCGTGCTTGATCTTTTCGGAAAGGTCCATGTTACTGCTCCTTTTGCCCGGCGCGGTCCGGACAGGGCCCGGTGAACACGAGGTGCGTTTCACCGCGGGAGTCCACGTACTGCTCGCTCGCGACCCCGTAGACGTCTGCGAGCATCCTCGGGGTGAACACGTCGGGCGCCGGACCTTCGGCGTAGAGACTTTTATCATGAAGGACAACGAGCTTGTCCGCGTATAGAGCGGCCATATCCAGGTGGTGGAGCGTGATGACGGTCGTGCAGTTTCGCTCGGCGGTTATCTGCTTTAGACGTTCGAGGAGCGCGAACTGGCGCCTGAGGTCGAGCGCGCTCGTAGGCTCGTCCATGATGAGCACCGTCGGGTTCTTGACGAGTGCTTGGGCGATGAATACGAGCTGGCGCTGCCCGCCGCTGAGCTCGGAGACGTCCTTGCCGGAAAACTCTTGCAGCCCCAGGTAGTCGAGCACGGCGTCGACGCGGGCGCTGTCGTCGTCGCCGACGCGGAACCCCAGGTGCGAGACCATGCCGAGCAGAACTACCTCGAATGCGGTAAGGCCCGCGTTGCACGAGGCGTTTTGGTCGAGATAGCTCACAGTGTCGTGGAATGTTCTGTGCGGCAGGCTTTTGATGGAGGAACCGTCGATGCACACTTTCCCTTCGAAGTCGTTGAATCCCATGAGACAGCGCAGCAGCGTGGTTTTGCCGCTTCCGTTCACGCCGAGCACGGCGGTCACCTGGCCGCTCTCCGCTTCGAACGAGACGTTGTCGAGGATACGGTTCAAGCCGTACGAAAACCCGAGTCCCTCCACGCTCAACATGTTCGGTTCCGTTTCCGTCCGAGCAGCAGGGCGAAGAAGAACGGAACGCCTACGAGAGAGGTGAGGATTCCAATGGGGAACACGCTCCCTGGGACGATGATCTTCGAGAGTGCGGAGGCGACGGAGAGCATGAGGGCTCCCGCGAGGGCCGAAAGAGGCAGAAAGAAGCGCTGGTCTTCGCCGATGAGCATGCGCGCGATATGGGGTCCGACGATACCCACGAATCCGATGCTCCCCACGAACGAAACGGCGGTCGCAGTTAAAAGCGAAATGAGAACGAACATCCGTTTTCGCAGAGCCGTCACGTCGACCCCTACGGCCTGTGCCTTCGAGTCGCCGAGGCGCATGGCCGTGAGCTTCCACGACGAGGCGATGAACGTGCCGAATACGCCGAGGAGCACGACGGAGAGTATCGCGATGTTGGTCCAGTTCGCCTTCGATAGACTGCCGAACGTCCAGAACACGATGTTGCTGAGTGCTTCATCCGAAGCGATGTACTGAAGAAACGATTGAGCCGCCTGAAAGAAGAAGACCATCCCGATTCCAGCGAGCACCATAACGGAGGAAGAAAACTCGCCACGGGCCGCGATAAGGTAGATTCCAAGGCAGCAGAGGAGGGCGAAGAGGAAGGCTGCAGCCGGTATCAGGAAACTCCCCAGTATGGATAAGGAGCTGAGTCCCAGCACCATGACCAGGGACGCTCCCACGCTCGCTCCTGCGCTCACCCCAAGTGTGTAGGGACTCGCGAGGGGGTTGTTGAGGATCGTCTGCATGACGGCTCCGGACGATCCGAGGGAGGCGCCGACGAGTACTCCCATTGCGGCAATCGGCATGCGCATGTCCCATACGATTGCGCGGGTCCGCGCGCTCGCTCTGGCGGGATCGAGTACGGTTCGACACATCGTTTCGGGGGATATGCCCGAAGAGCCGCTGAGGAGGTTGAAGAAGAACGCTGCCGCGAGCAGGATGACCGCGATTGCGAGGATCGCTAACCGTTTTTTCGTATGGCGTCGGTACTCGCTCCCCATCGGCGCGCTGCTCCGTTTCTCCGTGTCGGCGCACGTTCCCGTTTCCCGTGCCGTCAGCGTAATAGTAACACGATTTTATAATTCATAACACTTACAATCGAGATGATTTTCAGAAGCGGGGGAGGGTGTCGCCCCGACGGTCGCTGGATGTGGGTTGTGGACGCGAGCGTGCGGGCTTTTCGCTTCCCGGACTTTCGAAAAGCAGAAAGCAGTCGAAACTTCTTCTATAATGCTCGCAAAGGAGGTCTGAAATGAGAGTTGAGCGGCCGGTTGGGGGACGGAGCGGCGAATCGGGCGCGCCGACCGATGAATCTGCTGTTCGAGGGCGCGGCCAGACAGGTGTGTCGCGCGCTCCTGCAGCGTCGAGCGAGGCTGTGCGCAAGTCGATGCAGGGCAACAAGCGCTCCAATACCAAACCTGAACTGCTCATGCGGGCTCGTTTACGGGAGGCGGGGCTTTCGGGCTATCGGCTTCAGTGGAAGGTGCCGGGGCATCCCGACATCGCGTGGCCGAAAAAGAAAGTGGCCTTGTTCGTTCACGGGTGCTTCTGGCATCGTTGTCCGCATTGCCAACCGTCTTCGCCGAAATCCCACGTTGAGTACTGGGCGGTCAAGTTCGAGCGCAACGTGGCGCGCGACGAGCGCGATAGGGCCGCGCTCGAGGCGGCGGGTTGGCGCGTGCACGTGGTCTGGGAATGCCAGCTGAAGAAGAAGCAGATCGACGCCACGATGGAGAGGCTTTTACCCCAACTGGCGGAAGAGCTGGGCAAAGAGCTGCGCATGGGCGACTGAGCACGCTCGCGCACGAGGCGCCCGATCATGCGCGGGTCGCCGCGCCTGCCCGATTATGCGCGGGGTCGGGGCCGTCTCGCACGGGTCCGCCCGCCGCCGCGTATCCGTCCGCCCGCGCTCGACGTCTGCCGCCGCTCATCCGTCGCCCGCCCGAGCCTGGTGGCTCGCCGCCAACCCTCGCCCGCGGTCGCCGCCAACCCGCCTGCGCCCACCGCCAATCCCCATACGCGGTCGCCGCCAACCCTCCCGCGCTCGCCACCTGTGCGGGCGAAAGCCGCTTGCCGAATTGCTGCACCTGACGCCACGCCCCGCGCACATCGCTTGCTGCACGACGGCGCGCACGCTGGTATCATGACCCTAGCTTGTCGGAGACGGACGGGACGTCGCGCGGGACGCGCGAGCGCCGACGGGCACGCAGCGGGCCGAGGGGCCCGTTTCCATTCGCGGACCGTCGTGCGGCGGGCTTCCTTTGAAGGAGAGTGATATGGCGAGAGAATTCAAGTCCATGGACGGCAACAGCGCTGCTGCTTATGTTTCGTACGCGTTCACCGAGGTAGCGGGCATTTACCCCCTCACCCCCTCGAGTCCCATGGCCGACCTGGTCGACCAGGGGTCGGCCGCAGGTAAGAAGAATATCTTCGGCACCGAGGTGAAGGTCTGCGAAA
>CAUVMU010000235.1:0-3462 GCA_963552775.1 uncultured Eggerthellaceae bacterium
GTGAGGAGCATGGGCAGCGAGCGAGAGGGCGTGCACTGCCTGCTTCCGGCAACCGCACGCGCTCCACGCCGCATTCGCGCCGTATTCTGCGGCAGCTCCCGGTTCTTTCGGCCCGCAGCGCTCGAACACGTGTAGAATTGAGCCAGACGGTATGCGGGTCCGACGAAGGAGGCGGCGTGAAGAAGATATTCATCATCGGAGGCATGGGTGCTGGGAAATCGACGGCGCGCAAGGCGCTTGTCGATCAAGGCCTTCCCTTTATCGATTTAGATAAGGTCGGACACGACATTTTGACCTGGGACGTGGTCAAAGACGACCTGCTCGCCGCGTTCGGCGCCGATATCATGGACCCGTACGGCGAGGTGAACCGGCCTGCTTTGGCGCGCAAGGCGTTCGTGAGTCCCGCCCAAACCCGCAAGCTGAACCGCATCACCATGCCGCGCATCGAGGACGCGTTCACGAGCCGTCTCGCCGAGTTTGAAGCCGAAGGCTGCAAAGCCGTTGTCGTCGAGTTCTCGGTGTTCAAGACCCGCGAGATGTCGCTAGCCTATTCGGCCGACGTGGTCATCGCCGTGCTCGCCCACATCGACCGGCGCATCGCCCGTGCGGTCGCTTCCGGCTGGGACGAGCAGGACGTCCGCCGGCGCATCGCCCAGCAGATTACCGATGCCGAGCGCATCGGTGAGGCTGACGTCGTGTTCAACAACGACGGAACGCCCGAGGAGCTGCGCAACGAGGTTATCGCCTGGTGGAAGGATTACTGCGCAGCCGAAGGCCTCGGCGCGTAGCAACCTGTTCGGATAGAGCGAACCATGCGTTGCCCCGCAGGCTTCGGTCGCGGGGCGCCTGTTCATTGTGAAGGAGGGCCATGCCGCACCTATCGAGTCTCGAAGGGGTGAAGATGGAGGGCAAACTGCCCGAAGTGCGCCTGTCCTCGACGCCTTTGCGCGTAGCGTCCCCCTACGAACCGGCGGGCGACCAGCCCCAGGCCATCGCAGCGCTCGCACGCGGAATCAACGCCGGGCTGCGCTATCAGACGCTTTTGGGCGTCACGGGTTCGGGCAAGACGTTCACGATGGCCAAGACCATCGAGGCCGTGCAGAAGCCAACGCTCGTGCTCGCTCCCAACAAGACGCTTGCGGCCCAGCTCGCGGGTGAACTCAAGGAGTTCTTCCCTGATAACTCCGTCGTGTACTTCGTGTCGTACTACGACTATTACCAACCTGAGGCCTACGTCCCGTCGTCGGACACGTTCATCGAAAAGGACGCGTCCATCAACGAGGAGGTCGAGAAGCTGCGCCATGCGGCCACGTCGGCTCTGCTCTCGCGTCGCGACTGCATCGTGGTCGCCTCGGTCTCGTGCATCTACGGTATCGGCAGCCCCATGGACTACGCAGGATTGGCGGTCTTTCTCGACAAGGAGAAGGATGCCGACCGTGATCAGGTGATTCGCGAGCTCATCGACATCCAGTACGACCGCAACGACTACGAGCTTGCGCGCGGGACGTTCCGCGTGCGGGGCGACGCGCTCGACGTGTTCCCGCCATACGCCGACAACCCCGTGCGCGTCGAGTTCTGGGGCGACGAGATAGAATCCATCGCAGAGGTCGACAATGTGACGGGCGAGGTCCTGAACACGTTCGAGGCGCTTCCCATCTGGCCCGCCTCCCATTACGTGACGGCGCGGCCCAAGATGGAGCGGGCGCTCGGCACCATTCGCGAGGAGCTGCGCGAGCGCTTGCAGCAGTTCCGCGAGGCGGGCAAGCTGCTCGAAGCCGAGCGCTTGGAAATGCGCGTGGGCTACGACCTGGAAATGCTCGAGACCATGGGCTTCTGCTCGGGCATCGAGAACTACTCGCGCCATTTGGACGGACGTGCGCCGGGCGAGCCCCCGTACACGCTCATCGACTACTTTCCAGACGATTTTCTGTGCATCATCGACGAGAGCCACGTGACGGTTCCCCAGGTGCGCGGCATGCACGAAGGCGACCGTTCGCGCAAGATAACGCTTGCCGAGCACGGTTTCCGCCTGCCGAGCTGCCTGGACAACCGCCCATTGCGCTTCGATGAGTTCGAGGAGCGCGTCCCCCAGTTCGTGTACGTGTCGGCCACGCCGGGCGACTACGAGGAGAACGTGAGCCAGGCGAAGGTCGAGCAGATCATCCGTCCGACCGGGCTGCTCGATCCCGAGGTGATCGTGCGACCCGTGGCGTCCCAGATCGACGACATCATCGACGAGGCCCTGGCCCGGGCTGCGCGTGACGAGCGCGTGCTCATCACCACGCTGACGAAGAAGATGGCGGAGGATCTGACCGATCACCTGCTCGATCGCGGGGTGAGGGCGCGCTACATGCACTCGGACATCGCCACGCTCGAGCGCATCGTGATCCTGCGAGATTTGCGTCTGGGCAAGTTCGACACGCTTGTGGGCATCAACCTGTTGCGCGAGGGGCTCGATCTGCCCGAGGTGTCGCTCGTGGCTATTCTCGACGCCGACAAGGAGGGCTTCCTGCGCAACCACCGCTCGCTCATCCAAACGATCGGACGTGCCGCGCGCAACGTATCGGGCCAGGTCATCATGTATGCCGATAAGATAACCGACTCCATGCGCCACGCCATCGACGAAACGCGCCGCCGCCGCGCCATCCAGATGGCGTTCAACGAGGAGCACGGTATCGAGCCGCAAACCATCCGTAAGGCCATCAACGACATCATCGGCTACGTGACCGAGGGCGCTGCAGGCGTGAGCGCGGAGGATATCAACCGTGAGCTGGCCGAGCTTTCGCGCGAGGAGGTCTTCCGCATCATATCCTCCATGGAGGACGAGATGGCGGCCGCATCCAGGAGCATGGACTTCGAAGAGGCCGCTCATCTGCGCGACCAAGTCGTCAAGCTGCGGGCGCAAGTCGAGGGTTCGAGCGAGGCCGACGTGCTCGCAGGTCTGAAGAAGCAGGCGCGCAAGGGCAGTGCGTTCGGCAACCGCAAGCATTCCGCCTACGGTTCGAGCCGCGCGAACTAGCAGGAACCAGCGCGATCGGACGATGCCGAACGTGCAGGCGCGGCCACGTGCGGGCGATATGGAGCTGCAAAGCTGCGTGCCGCTGTTTCCGGCGATTCGCCCACCGTCCGTTGCGAGGAGAGCGTCAGCGCTTCCAGTCGGCGGTGTCGAGGTAGATGGTGAACGGCCCGTCGTTCTCGAGCGAGACCTGCATGTTGGCACCGAACTCGCCGGTTTCCACCTGTGCGGCGTCGCGGCGCGCGCGCTCGACGAAGCGCTCGTAGAGGGCGCGCGACGCATCGGGCGCTCCTGCCTGGGCGAACGAGGGGCGATTGCCGCGCCGGCAGTCGGCGTACAGCGTGAACTGCGACACGATGAGGACCGCACCCGCGACATCGGCGAGGGAACGGTTCGTTTTCCCCTCCTCATCGCCGAAGATGCGCAGCTTGAATATCTTCGACCAA
>CAUVMU010000236.1:0-3460 GCA_963552775.1 uncultured Eggerthellaceae bacterium
GGGGTTCGCTCATGAAGACCTGCCCGGTTTGCTGCGCGGTTGCGTTCGACGACGCGTCGGTGTGCTACGGCTGCCTGCACCGTTTCGACGATTGCGAGGGGGCATGTTCGGAGAAGTCGTTCCCTTCGGTTCCTTCTTCCCCGGTGGCGGATTCCGTTTCGGCATGCGAGCTCGCCAAAGCGGGGGAGTGTGCGATTCCCCTTGCGAATCTTCCTCCTCTGACCTGCTCGATAGAGCGGCGGGTCGACGGGGGCGTGGTCGTATCGTTCGGGCACGAGGTGACGCTCCTGCTTGAGCGCGCAGACATCCGTGCGGTCGGAGCGCCTTCCGAAGACGGAGGAGGATCGGGCGGGAGAGATGTCGCCGCCCCGTCTCTGCAAGGCGGCGAGGTAATTGTCCCCCATGCGTCGCTGGTGCTCGGCCACAACGATCGCTTGATTGTGGAGCCTCGAGGGATTCTTCGTCCTTCGGAGGCGCCCAAAAGCTTGGAGCAGCCTCCCGTTCAGGGTTTTTCGGTTTCTTGTGCAGATACGGTTTCTGGCGGGAGCGCATCATGAACGCGGAGGTCGTCGCTGCGCTTGCGTCCGCGGCTGGGACGGTGCTCGCCTGGGTTTTCGTCGGCCCCCTTGCGCGGATGCTGTGTGCGCGCGTCGCAATGCGCTCGCCGGGCGTACCGTTGCCGCAGGCCTTGCCGCCTCCGCCGCTGCGCCGCGGGGCGGAGGCTTTCTGCGTAGGCGCTGCGATTGCCTGCGCAATAGGGGGGAGCCAGCCGATTCTCTGCGGATCGGCCTGGGCTCTTTGCGCGCTCGCCATGGCGGTAGCCGTTGAGTGCGACGTGTCGTCGAACGTGATTCCGCGCGAGCCCTGCTATTCGATTGCCTTGCTCGGAGGTGCGGTCCAGGTTGTCGTCGGCGGTCCGCTCGCACTTGCTGCGGGCGCTGCGTTCGCCGTTGTCCTGTGTGCAGCGTGCGCAGGGTTGGGGGTTTTGCTTGCACGCGAACGCGCTTCCCCGACAGTCGGGGGAGGCGATGTGCGCTGCATGTTCGCGCTCGCGCTCGCTTCAGGATGGGAGGCCCCGTGGGGTTTCTTCGTCTGCTATGCGGCTGCGGCGGCGTGGTCGATTCTGCGGCGCGTGCGAAAAGGCTGCGACTGGGAGTCGACGCTCCCGATGGCTCCGTTCCTATCGCTGTGGCTCGCTACCGCAGTGCTGCTGCAAGGCTGAGGTTGCTGAGCGCGCGGGCGGGGCCGCCTGAGCGAACCCCGATCTGATTGCAAGGGGTTATTTGCCGAACTTCGTGGCGAACAGGCCTTCGGCGTACTTGGCGATCTCCTTATCGACCTCAAGATAAGTGTTGAGCAACTTGTCCCCGACTTCGGTCAGAGTCGAACCGTGCGCACCGTCGCGGTTCAGAAGCTGCGTCCCGAGGGCGGCTTCGGTCTCCTTGATGATGCGCCACGCCTTGCTGTAGGCCATGTGCATGCTCTTTGCGGCCGCATTGAGCGATCCGAGTTCGCGCACGCCCAGGCACAGATCGGCGATGCCGCGGCCGTACATGGACCCGCTTTCGCGGTCCTTCATGGCGATTGCGAGTTTGGTGATGGGCTTCAAATCCAATGCTTTGGTCATAACGTCTCCTTCTCGTGACCGTGATTATATCAGTCTTGCTTAGAAAGGGTACGAAATCAGGTATTTAAATTATTCAGAAAATACCGAACCGCCTCCTCGATGCTTTCTTCGCCGCCTTCGATCACCTCGGTGAAGCGCACGGGTAAATCGTCGAGCTCGGCGAGGCCCTGCGGAATGTCGTCGCAGCCGGTCTCGCGCGCTATGAGTCTGTTGAGGGCGCAACCGGTGAGAGCCTCCACTGCCGCAGGCAGATCGCTGTCCGCAGCCATGCCGTGCAGCGCTTGGTAGACGCTCGTGCCGAACTTCGCCCAGTGCGCCGTTCCGGCGATGAGCACGGGGACGTCGTTTTCGCGTAGGTTCTCGGCAACATGGAACGCCACGGCCGTATGGGGGTCCATGAGGTAGCCGTACCGATCGAAGACGTTCCTGATGGTCGCAAGGCATTCGTCGTTGCTCGCGGAATCCGCTGAGAACAGCGCGCGTATGCGAGAGAACGTCGTGCGGTCGATGCGGAAGGAGCCCGCGCGCTTCAGGTCGTCCATCCAGCCCGCGATGGCGATCGTATCGCGCCCGGTCAGCTCGAACAGCTGGCGTTCGAGGTTCGAGGACACGAGAATGTCCATGGACGGCGAGGGGGTTTTGACGAAGGGACGCTCGGCGATATCGTAGGTGCCCGTGTTGATGAAGTCCGCGAGCACGCGGTTCTCGTTGCTGGCGCACAGCAGCCTGCGGATGGGGGCCCCGATGCGCTTGGCGTAATACGCGGCTAAGATGTTGCCGAAGTTCCCGGTCGGCACGCACACGTCGATCTGATCGCCCGGTGCGATCGCCTTTCGTGAGACGAGTTCGGCGTAGGCGGACAAGTAGTACACGATCTGGGGCATGAGGCGCCCCCAATTGATGGAGTTCGCGCTCGAAAGAGCGATGCCGAAGCGGTCGTGCAACTCGCCGGCGAACGCGGTGTCGTCGAACACGCTCTTCGCTCCGGTCTGGCAGTCGTCGAAGTTGCCACGGACGCCCCATACGGTCACGTTGTCGCCGCGCTGAGTCGCCATCTGCTTGAACTGGATATCGCTGACGCCGCCGTCGGGATACATGACGCCGATCGAGACGTCGTCCACGCCGGCGAATCCGGCGAGGGCTGCTTTTCCCGTATCGCCTGAGGTCGCTACAAGGATAAGATGGCGTACATCCAGCTTTCCGGCCGCGCGCAGCGCCTGGGCGCTCGCGCTGAAGAAGCGCGGCAGGCACTGGAGGGCCATGTCCTTGAAGGCGCTTGTCGGACCGTGCCACAGTTCCAGCACGTGGGTCGTGTTGTCGAGAGAAACGACGGGGCATATCTTTGAAGTGTCGAAGTTTTCCCCGTAAGCCTCGCTCGTAATGCGCTCGATCGTTTCGTCGTCCAGGTCGATGCCGAAGGCACGGTACACGCGCGCTGCCCGATGGGCATAGGGAACGCTCGCCAGGTCGCAGATCTCGTCGAGCGTGAATGCGGGGATGTTCTCGGGGACGTACAGTCCGCCGCCCTGCGCCAGCCCCCTGACGACCGCCTCGGTGAACGAAACGGGCTCGGGGCAAGCGCCTCGGGTGTCGATGTAGCGGTTCGTGGTCATAGCGCGCGCTTTCCGTCGGAGATGGGGCAGCAAGGTGCATCTCGAAAAGTATACTCGGGCTTCGGGCGCCGTGCGTGGTACACCTGCGTTTTCACGGTTACTGTACGCGAGAGCCCTGTGCGCGGTCTCGTCTCGTGACTCTACGAGGCCCTGCGCGCTGCCCGCTCGCCGTTCTGCGTCCCGCGCCGTCCCGCGTCCCGCGCGCCCCGCCGCGCTGCCC
>CAUVMU010000237.1:0-3457 GCA_963552775.1 uncultured Eggerthellaceae bacterium
GCAGCTCCCTTGGCTTTCGAGCGTTGAGAGGCTTTCGGCTAGGCGATGCCCGCCACCTGCATGATTTCGGCTAGGCGATGCCCGCCGCCTGCATGACGAGCAGAACGGCGGTCAGCGCGGTCACTATGGAGACGGTAAGCCAGATGAGCGCTCGGGATAGGGGTTTTACGCGATAGGCCCCCATAATGCGCTTGTCCGATGCGATGATCGCCATGAACACCAGGAGAACGGGCAAAACGACGCCGTTCATGAACTGCGCGGTGAGCATCACGCCCATGAGGTTGATGTTGGGCACGAGGACCACGGCTGCGGAGAATGCGATCACGAACGTGAAGATGCTCTTGAAAATGGGAGCCTCGTGCCAGGCGAAGGAGACCCCCGCCTCCCAGCCGAAAGCTTCGCAAATAACGAACGACGTGGTCAACGGTAAGACGCATGCGGCCAGAAACGATGCGGCGGTCAACCCGATGGCGAAGAGGGCCTCGGCGTACTGCCCCGCGAACGGGGCGAGCGCGCGGGCGGCGTCAGCCGCTGAATCGACGTGGATTTCTTGGGGGAACAGGACGGCTCCCGTGGTCACGATGATGAACCAGGCGACGAGGCAGGCGGCGACGGTTCCCGAGAGCACGTCGGCTTTCTGCAGGTAGAAGTCTTTCGGCGCCAGGCCCTTCTCCACGACGTTGCTCTGCTCGAAGAACATCATCCAGGGCGCGATGGTAGTGCCGATCATGGCTATGACGAGCGATACGAAGCCCCGACTCCCTACAATCTGCGGGGTCACGGTTGCGTGGAGCGTTTCGGACCAGTTGGGAGACGCCATGAAGGCGGCGGCGACATAGGTGAGGAACACGAGCGACAGCACGAGGAACACTTTCTCCACGTGCTTGTAACTGCCTCCGACGATGAGCAGCCACACGGCTGCGGCCGCTATGGGAACCGAAACGAATTTCGAGACGCCGAACATCTCCATACCCGATGCGATGCCCGCGAATTCCGAAAACGTGGTCGCCACGTTTCCTATGAGCAAGGCCGTCATGGCGAGCGCGGTGAGCCGGATGCCGAAGCGCTCGCGGATGAGCGCGGCGAATCCCTTTCCGGTCACGGCCCCCATGCGCGAGGCGGTGAGCTCGACGACGGCGAGCAGCATGCACATGATAGGGATGACCCACAGCGTCGCGTAGCCGAATTGAGCGCCTGCCGTCGAATACGTGGAAATGCCCCCTGCATCGTTGCCCGCCATGGCGGTGACGATGCCGGGTCCGAGCGCTGCGAGCACGACGAGCAGCCGATTGCGCTTGTGCTGCTCGGGAATCGTGTCTTCTGAGGGGATTGCAATGGCGTCGGTGCAGGCTGTGAGCTCGCTTTGCCGTTGCTGCCCGCTTTCGGCCTTCCGAGCGTCTCCTTCGCGCGCGGGGCCGCCGACTGGCCGAGCGCGTTCGGTGGTGGACGCTTCGTCGGGGTTTCTGCGGCTTTGCCCGAGTCTTTCCAGAATGCGCGCCGCGAAACTTCCTAAGCCCCCGTTGGTTTTTGCGCGCGAGCCCGACCCTGCACCCGCGGCGCGCTCGCTGACCCGTCGGGCCTTGCGCTGCACGGTTTTCGCCGCATCGACGCGCGAAGCGGATTCGCCGAGCCGTTGGGACTCGAGCTTCTGCATCTTCTTGCGGAAATCCGTGCTTGCCGCACGTTTCCCCGTCGACGTGGAGAAAGCGGTGCCGGAATGCGCGCGGAGGGCCCCAGTTGTCCGGGACGTGCCCGCGCCGCCTTTCTCGGCCTTAGTCTTGTTTCCGTTGTTTTCGCTTCGCGCGTTCTTCAGCATGGGTCTATCCGATGACCTGCAGCAGGACGTGCGTGTACAGGGCGAGTCCCACGAGCGTTGCCAGCACGATGCCGCCCACTTTCAACCATGACTGCCGATTCCGCTCGCCGCTCTTCTCCTCTTCGAGGGCGTCCCATGCGTCGTCGACCGTGATAAGCCCGAGCAGCACGTCGCGTTCGTCCACGACGGGCATGGCCGTGAGCTCGTACTTGAAGATATCCTCGACCACCTCGTCCTCGGCCTCGTCGGGCGGCACGGATATGACCTCGTCATACATGATTTCGCCGAGGGTCGTGTCGGAATCGCTCAGAAGGAGCGTGCGCAGCGACGCGACTCCCACGAGTCGTTCGTCATCGTCGAGTACGTACACGTAATGGACGGAAGGAGCGTCTTCGGGTAGCGCGCGCAGCACTGCAACGGCCTCTCGCACGGTCGATGAGGCGGGAACCGCCACGAACTGCGGGGTCATCATACCCCCAGCGGTGCCGTCGCGATAGCCCAGGAGCTGACGGATCTCGATAGCGTCCTCGACGCCCATGAGGCGCAGGAGCGTTTCGGCCTTCTCGTAGGGCAGGTCGCGCACGATGTCGGCTGCGTCGTCGGGATCCATGTTGCCCAGAAGACCGGCTGCGCGCTTCTCGTCGAGGTCGTCTATGAAGTCGGCCTGCAGGTCGTCTTCCATTTCCGCGACCGCCTCGCCGGCCTGGGCATCGTCGAGGTGTTTGAACACGTTGGCGCGCTGCTGCGGATCGAGCTGCTCGAGGATGTCGGCGACGTCGGCCGGATGGAGCTCGTCGAGGCGCTTGTGCGTGACGGAAAGCTGCACGTCGGAAAGGTCGCGGTCGAGCAGGTCCATGTAGTTCCAGGCGATGATCTGCTCTTCAAGGCGACGGCCGAACAGCTTGGTCGCGGCGAGGGCCGCTTGCTCGAGTCGCGGGGAGAGGCCGCGCAGGATGCCGCGGAACCCCACTTCGGCGCCGAGCAGGCGCAGCTGCGTGCCCGATGCGGAGAGCTTCAAGTCGTTCACGCGCACGACCTTTAGCCCCTGGGTGTCGACGATTTGGCGGTTCAGCAGGTCGCGGGTGAGCAGCACCTCGTCGGGCTGCAGGTAACTGAAGCGGATGTCGACGCTAGGCAGGTGCAAGGTGATGCCCTCTTCGCTGAACTCGTTGACGTACTTGCGCCATGAGATCATGAAGGGCACTTTGCCGGGTCCCTGGAAAGCCAGGCTGGTGATGCGCGGGAAGACCTCGCCTGTGGATATGGCCAGGTCGGATATGACGCCGATGCGCTCGCCTGCGGAGTCGACCACGGGCTTTCCGAGCATTTGAGAAAGATAGAGCATAGCGTTCCCTTACTGGACCGGGTCTGCGCGCAGCGGCGCAACGCGAGGTTGCGCGAGGGACCGGTCGCCGTCAGTCATCCTTCGACTGCCGGGAAGGGAGCCGAAGGACTACATACTGTGAGGCTTCGATCTTCGAACCTTCAAGTACGTTCCTTTCCTTCAGCGTTGCCTGAACCGCGAAAGCGCGGGTTGCGGTGCCGCTCGTTCCCCCAAAGGGTGAACGGCTGCATGTTTTCGGAGGTAGAATCGTCGCGGCGCGTGGCAATCGCTCTGCGCGAGAGGGCGGCGGTTTTATC
>CAUVMU010000238.1:0-3431 GCA_963552775.1 uncultured Eggerthellaceae bacterium
TGGACGTGAATGGTCACGTTGAGCGGCATCGGTAGGTCGATGATGTCGGCCAGGCACCTGTCCGTGAGCTCGGACCCGAAGCGATGCAGCGAAAGGACCTGGCACCACATGCCATCGGATTTGAAGCAGGCGCCAGAGCCCCCCGGCTTGAAGTCGAGCGTCGAGGGGCATATGAAATCCTTCGATGTGAGGTTCCCCTCCGCACCAACCTGGTCCCATGAGAAGTAGAAGGGCTTGGCTGGCCTGAGCTGCGAGCTGATGGCGCGAAGACGCTCTTCTCCGTCGAGGACACGTGAGTCGCTGCGGATCTTGGTCAGGGTCTGCATGGCATCGCTTCTCATGCGTGCGAGCTTGGGCACGGCCGCGTCGACGCTCGCCGCGCCGGTCGAGAACGTCAGGTAGCGCTCTCTTACGAGGTTGCTCACGCCCTCTCTCATCTTGTCGTTGAGGATGCGGTTGTATTCCCGTGCATAGCCGGCGGTGTCGGGGTCATCGGTGGAGAAGAACGCCTTCTTCCCGATCTCGGACGGGGGGATGGGCGTGTTGACCACGGTGAGCTGGACGCAGCTTTCGGCTCCGAAGTAGTCGAACAGCTGGCACCAGCCGCTGAACACGGCCTTCTTGTTCTCCTCGCGCGCCGACTGGTAGCTGATGTCGTCGAACGAGATGGTCTGGCTGAACAGCCCGTCCTCGACCTGGCAGATGCCGTCCTCGTACATGAGGTCGAAGCCGATCGCGCCGTAGACGTCCTTTGCGGCGCGGCGCTTCCTTCTCTGTTCCGAGGTCTGGTCGGTAAGCTGCTTCTCCTGGTCTTTCATCCGCCGTTCGATCGACCGGCTGCGGGGCTTGGGCTTCATGGGTTTCTCCTGGCTGCCGTCACTGGGCTTCTTGAGTGGGTTCACGGCGCTCCGCCCCCTTCTTCCTGGATTTCTTCCTTGCCTTTCGGTCAGTCTTGGGACACTTGACCTTGTCGGCCACCGAGCCCATGCGCGGTGCGGTCGTGTAGGCTAGCTTCCCGTCGCCCGTGACGTGTTCGATGTAGAGCGGCAGGAACTTCTCCGCCTTCATTCCCTTGGGGCGCCAGAAGCCGGCGAGCCAGAACGGCATCGAGACGGCCATGACCGGCAGAGTCGCATCGGAGACGGGAATGCCGAGACCGAAGTAGACGCCCGCTGCCGCCGCGATGGAGGCCAACAGCCCGCCCGCAACGCAGGCGAGCGTCCTGGCGGAAAGCTTCCCGACGACCTTTTCCTGGTACTCGGATATGTCCTTGTGGACGGTCACGCTCAGCATGGCGCACCTACGCGGGCGGCCATGACGTGTCGAGCATGCCGAAGTAGACGGCCGCCGCGACGATGATCGCGCCGCCGGCGATGGTCGAGATGGCGCTCGCTATCTGCGAACCGCCCTGTTGCTCGCGGATGGCGAGGCCGAGGGATACGGCACCCCATACGATGAGAAAGCCGCCCAGGAAGGTCACGCAGCCTGAAACAAGCGTGATGATCTGAGAAAGCATGTTCGGTTGCTCCTTTGCATCGGGCGCGGCTCATGCGCACAAGCGCCGCACCGTGGGTTTACAATTCGTCTCGGAGCGGTTCGAAGCGCTCCTTTGCATCGGGCGGCGGCCCCCTCGGCGGTTGTGGAAGGCTTCCGAGGGCATGGCGCTTTCGCGCGGCCGTCGCCTACACGCAATCACGTTACATGCCGGCCACCTCCCGCTTTCTGCCGAGGTACCTGCCGAAGTCGAAGGGCTCGTCGAAGGCGGCGCCCTTATGCCCCGGATACGCCTGAGGCCACCTGGGGTGCTTCGTGATGTCGTATTTCCTGTCCTTGAGGGGGTCTGTGCCGGTGATGAGGACGATGGCCATGTCCCTCGGCAGCTTGGCGACCTCCGCGCCCTGGATGAGGTCGCGTTCGAGGGTGTTCCAGTTGCGCGTCGAGCTGGGCATCGCGCCTCGGCTCTCGTTCCACGTGACCGTGTCGAGGCGCTGCGTGCCCACGGGCTCCGATATCTCCTGCACCGTGTCGGGGGACGTTCCGCCGACGGACTGCGTCGTGGCGCAGCAGTCGATGATCGTCGCGGCGTCGTCCTTGTAACGCGCCTTGAGCTGCGAGAGGGATTGCAGGATCACCGACATCGAGATGTTCCGCGACCGGATCACCGCTACCATCTTCTCCACGTCGGGAAGCCTTCCGATGTTCGCGAACTCGTCGAACAGCAGGTGGACCGGCGTGGGAAGGCTGCCGCCGTATTCGACGAGCGCACGCTTGCAGAGGATGTTCATTGTCTGCCACATCATGATCGCGAACAGGAAGGAATAGAGGCTGCCGGTGTCGGACATGATGGCGAACACCGCGCGCCTGCCGTCCGCATCGCCCAGCTTGTCGAGCTTCATCTCGTCGTAGGAGACGAGCTCGCGCACCTGGGGGATGGCAAAGGGCTCCATGCGCGTGTTGCAGCTTACGAGAATCGACTTCAGCGTCTTTCCCGCCGCGTCCTTGAACATCTTGTAGTGAAGGAGGCAGAAGTCGGAATCGACCGGCGTCGGGCTCCCGGTCGTCACCCAGCCGAACTCCGAGCTCTCGGCCTTGTACGATTTCCTCGACCCCTTCTCGTACTCTTCGACACGGCCTATGCCGGTGCGCATGTAGCGCCGCCCGGTCTCGATCTCGTTGAATATGAGGTCGAGCGGGCTCATGTAGTCCTCGTCGTTCTCCTTCGCCTTCGCAAGCGAGAGCAGCGTCACCAGGCCGGAGAGCGAGCGGTCCTTCTCTCCGCAATGCTTGAACAGGTACCCGATGAGCGCGACGTAGAGCAACCTTTCGGCGTTCTCCCAGAACGGGTCGCCTGCGTGCTCCTTGTCGCCCGTGGTGTTGTCGATGAAGCAGGTGACGAACTCCAGGATATCCGCCTCGTCGTGCACGTAGCCGAGGGGGTTGTAGTGCATCGACCTCTTGAAGTCGATGGTGTTGAACGAGAGGATCTCGTACCCGTTCGCCTCGAGCATCCGTCCCATCCTCGGGAGGGTCTCGCCCTTGGGGTCGGTGACGAGGAGGTTCGAGTTCATCTGCATGATGTTCGGCTCGACGTATCCGCGCGTCTTGCCCGAGCCCGAGCCGCCGACCACGAGAACGTTGCGGTTTCGCTCGTAGCGCCTGTCGTGGTCCTTGCGCTCCATAGCCAGGCCGAAGCTCTCGGTGAGGATGATGTTGTTCGAGGGGTCGGACACATCGAGGAACTTTCGCCCCTCGCGCCTCGTTCCCCATCTGGCGCTCCCGTGCTCCTCGCCTGCGCGCTCGCCCGGACGATGCGTCAGCGAATACGCCCAGACCGCCCAGACGGCGCATGCGGCGAGCAGGGACGCCGCCAGGGCGGCGGGGCTCGATGAGAGCGGGAACCGGCTCGACGCGAAGCCGGGGAGGGTTTCGAA
>CAUVMU010000239.1:0-3429 GCA_963552775.1 uncultured Eggerthellaceae bacterium
CATGGCCACGTTCAACGGCGTGCGCCATTTGGGTCTCGATTTCTTCGTCCACTTTCATTGGTTCTACCCGCTCGTGTTCACCGTGGCCTTCCTGCTGCGTTTGGCACTTGCGAACCGCCTGGTAGACGCGGCGATTTCACGCTTTATCCTGCCGCGGTTCCAAGGAATTGCGCGTGGGGTGGCCATCACCGTGCTGAACGTGTGCGTCATGGCGCCGCTCATGGCCGCGCTCGTGACGCTTCTGCTCATGGGACCGGCCAATTTCTGGGGACAGTTCGCCGATTCGCTGCCCATCTCCATGGCCGTTGCCACGATCGTGAACTTTTTCGTGGTCGGTCCCGTGGTGAAGCTTTTGTACTACAACGCGATATCGTCTACGGCGAACGGTATGCGCTTCTTGCGCTTCGTGCAGGACAACGCCATGCCCTGGCTGCTTATTTCGAACAGTTAGAGACTGGTTCGCGGCGGGGGGAAGGCGAAAGCTTCGCGAGCGACCGAAGCCCGCGAGCAGCTGGAGCCCGCAAGCGACCGAGGCCCGCGAGCGACCGAGGCCCGCGAGCAAGCGAATTCAGCGAACTTCGTCGCTCGCGAGCGACCGAAGCCCGCAAGCTTTGCCCCTCGGCTCTTCGGAGAACCCTCTGAAAATTTTTCTCCATATGTTGTAAATACAACAGAACAGAATCTTTAAACCTCGTACAGTAGCACCATCATCAAACCCAATGAGAGGTGGGAGCTATGGAATCCACGATGTTCTGCTATCAGTGCCAGGAGACAGCCGGCTGCAGCGGTTGCACCAAGTCCGGCGTGTGCGGAAAGACCCCCGAAACCGCGAACCTGCAGGATCTGCTCGTGTTCGCAACGCGCAATCTGTCGCGCGTAACGAGTGCCCTGCGCGCCGAGGGCGCAGCTGTCGACGCCCGCATCGACCGTATGGTCACCGAGAACCTGTTCGTCACCATCACGAACGCCAACTTCGACAACGACGTTATCCGCTCCCGCATCTCCCAGACTGTCGAGGCTACAAGCGAGCTCGCCGGCAGACTGGAGGGCGCCGCGCCCGACACGTGGGACGGCTCGGGCGATTGGGGCGCGCTTGCGCGCGAGGTGGGCGTGCTGCGCACCGAGAACGAGGACGTGCGCAGTTTGCGCGAGCTCATCACGTACGGCCTGAAGGGTATGGCGGCCTACAACCACCACGTGAACGCATACGGCAAGTCAAACCCCGAAGTCGATGCGTTCATCCAGGAGGCGCTCGCGAAGGTCTCCGACGACGGCCAGTCCATCGACCAGCTCATCGCGCTCACGCTCGAGACGGGCAAGTACGGCGTGGACGTCATGGCCGCGCTCGACGCCGCCAACACCTCCGCCTACGGCAACCCGGAGATCACGTCCGTGAACATCGGCGTGCGCAACAACCCCGCCATCCTCATTTCCGGCCACGACCTGCACGACCTCGAGATGCTGCTCGAGCAGACCCAGGGTACGGGCGTAGACGTCTACACGCATTCCGAAATGCTGCCCGCGCACTACTACCCTGCGTTCAAGCAGTACGACAACCTCGTGGGCAACTACGGGAACGCCTGGTGGAAGCAGCGCGAAGAGTTCGAATCGTTCAACGGCCCCGTGCTGTTCACCACGAACTGCATCGTGCCGCCGCGCGGGTCGTACTCCGAGCGCATCTACACGACCGGCGCTGCGGGCTTTACGGGCTGCGCCCACATCGAGGCGGACGAGAACGGTCGCAAGGACTTCAGCGCCCTGATCGAGCATGCCAAGCGTTGCGCCGCCCCGACCCAGATCGAGGAGGGTTCCATCGTCGGCGGCTTCGCCCACAACCAGGTGCTCGCGCTCGCCGATGCCGTGGTCGACGCGGTTAAGGCCGGCGCCATCAAGAAGTTCGTGGTCATGGCGGGCTGCGACGGTCGCGCTAAGAGCCGCAACTACTACACCGAGTTCGCGAAGGCCCTGCCTCAGGATGCGGTCATCCTCACCGCCGGCTGCGCTAAGTACAAGTATAACAAGCTCGACCTCGGCGATATCAATGGAATCCCGCGCGTGCTCGACGCCGGTCAGTGCAACGATTCCTACTCGCTCGCGGTCATCGCCATGAAGCTGCAGGAGGTGTTCGGGCTCGACGACATCAACGACCTGCCCATCGCCTACAACATCGCCTGGTACGAGCAGAAGGCCGTCATCGTCTTGCTGGCGCTGTTGCACCTTGGCGTGAAGAACATCCACCTCGGTCCCACGTTGCCCGCCTTCCTTTCCCCGACCGTCGCCAATGTGCTCGTGGAGACGTTCGGTATCGCGAGCATCGGCACCGTCGAGGACGACATCGCGCTGTTCTTCGGCTAAGAAGTCGTTGAGATTGTGCCCGACGCCCGCGTCCGGGTTGCGGGGCCCTCGTCCGAAGGCCCGTTCACGGAGCGGTTCTTTGAAGCCCCGTCCGAACGTATCGTGTTCGGACGGGGCGTTTCCCTGCTTCTCGCGATGAGCTGATTGAGCTGGCGCAACGCGCCCAACGAGCTGGCGCAACGCGCCCAAAAACGCCCCGAGCGAGGTCTCCCCTCGGATGCTCGTGATTCCGGCGCGTCGTTTTCCGGCGCATCGCGGCCATCATCACCGGCGGGGAACCTCCCCTCGGATGCTCGTGGTTCCGGCGCGTCGTTTTCCCTGTTCGTCCATGTCGAAATATTTCAATAAGAAATTGATAAGGAAAAGAGCGGCTGGAAGTCATAGACCTTACGTGCGCAACGACGTACCCTAGCCTCAGAGGGAAATCTATGTGAGGAGGGGAAACGCAATGAGAGAGAAGCCCGTTCAGCAGCGTTTTGGCGATTGGGGTATTTCGCGCCGATCCTTCGTGGCATGGGGGAGCGCTCTGAGCGTGACCGCCATGCTGGCCGGCTGTGCACCGAGGAAGAGGGAGCCGAAAGAGGAGAAGCTCGAGGTTATCGGATCGGAACCGTTCTCCTACGACAGCACGGCATGGGGAGGCTGCCACGTGAACTGCGGCAGCCGCTGCCCGCTGAAGCTGTACGTGAAGGACGGCACAGTCGTGCGCGTCGGCAACGACAACGACGGCACCGACGATTTCGGTCCGGACCAGCTGTATCAGATGCGTTCGTGCGTGCGCGGACGTACGGTGCGTCAGGTCATCTACAACGAAGGCCGCCTGCAGAAGCCGCTCAAACGCGTCGAGGGGACGAAGCGCGGCGAGGGCGCATACGAGGAGATTTCCTGGGACCAGGCTATCTCCGAAATCTCCGCCATCATGAAGGAGATTAAGGACGAGTACGGCAACGACGCGTTCTACATCCAGTACGGCACCGGCCAGCTCGGCGGCACCGTTTCGAAATCGTGGGCACCCGACAAGACGGCTTTCGCGCGCCTGATGAACTGCTACGGCGGCTACCTGCGCCATTACTG
>CAUVMU010000240.1:0-3412 GCA_963552775.1 uncultured Eggerthellaceae bacterium
CGTCTTCGCCTGGGACGATGCCTCTACGTACGTGCGGCGCCCGCCGTACTTCGATGCCATGGGACGCGAACCGAAGGCGCCGGTAATGCCCCGCGATGCGCGCGTGCTCGCGCGGCTGGGCGACTTCATCACGACCGACCACATCTCCCCGGCCGGGTCGATCGCCCCCGGCTCTCCTGCAGCCGTCTATCTTACAGATTGCGGCGTTGCTCCCGCCGACTTCAACACGCTCGGCGCGCGGCGCGGCAACCACGAGGTCATGATGCGCGGGACTTTCGCGAACGTGAAACTTTCTAACCTGCTCGCAGCCGGGAAGAAGGGCGGCTGGTCCTACGATTTCGAACGGGGGCAGGTCGCCCCGCTGTTCGATGTTGCTGAAAGCTGCAAGGAGGCGGGCACGCCCGTGATCGTGGTCGCCGGCAAGATGTACGGCAGCGGCTCGTCGCGCGACTGGGCCGCAAAGGGTCCGCTTCTGCTCGGCGTGCGTGCAGTGATTGCGGAGAGCTTCGAGCGCATCCACCGTTCGAACTTAATCGGCATGGGCATTCTCCCGCTGCAGTTCCTCGAGGGGGAAAGCGCGGAGATTCTGGGCCTCGACGGAACGGAGACCTACAGCGTGGGCGCGGTCGACTTCTCGCAGGGGCTCCCCGAGCCGCGCGTCGTCGAGGTCGTCGCTCGCACGTCTGCTGGCGACGAGCGGCGCTTCTCGGCGCTCGTGCGGGTCGACACGCCTACCGAGGGCCGCTACTACGCGAACGGCGGTATTCTGCAGTATGTCCTGCGCGATTTGGCGTAACGGCATGTCAGCAGATGCTGCGCGAGCGCGACGCAATCGAAACGATTGGCCGCTTGCACACTTGACGATGGGTGTGTTTTGCAGAATGCGCACCCCCTCGATGGGATGGAATCTGTCGCTGCCAATGATTTTGCTGGTCTTGCTGCCAGAATCTTTAGGGGGGACCGCACCGATATCCGACGACGTCAAGGCCCAGCTGCCGGGAATCGAGTTCGTCAGGCTTGCTGGGGACGACGCCATGAAGACGTCGGCCGAGATCGCGAACTTCTGTGTATCCGAGGGGATGTCCCCCAACGAGATGGCCGTAGCGTCGGGTTCGACCTACTACGACGCGGTGACGGGCGCCGCCTTCTGCGGGTCGAAGAACTCCGTCCTCCTCCTCGTTCTTGACGGCGACAGGACGGCAATAACGGATTTCGTCGCGCCGAGGAAGTCGGCGATCGAGCGCGGGTACATTTTCGGCGGGACCGCTTCGGTGAGCGAGAACCTGTAGCTCGCTCTCGAGCGGGCCACAGCCGACAGATAGGGTCTAAGGGAAAGGGTACCGCTATGAGAAAGCTGGCTTTAGCGGCAATCGCATGCGTCTTGGCGCTCGGCGTCGCCGCCCCCGCATGGGCGGCCGAACCGCACACCGGGAACTACAGCGGAGGAAAGTGGGACCACCTCCTTCCGGGGGTCAACTATGTGGAGGGGGAGTTTCTCCTGAGGTTCAAGCCCGGGGTGGATAAGAGCAGCGCCGAGCAGGCTGTTCTCGCGATAGGCTGGAACGTCTCCGATGCCTACCTTCCAGGAGACGGGACGGTTACCGTTGCGGCGGCCTTCCCTGAGGGTATGGATATTTACGAGGCGGAGGCGCAGGCTTACGCTGAGCTGCCGATTTTACGGGTTGACCTGAACGGAATCTGGAGCATTCCCGATCTTCCGCGCTGGGAGCGGCTCGGAGGGCGCGACGCCTTGTGGACCATGGCCCTCATCTCCCGGAGCCCTGCTGGATTCGGGGGGGCCGGCGGCACGGTGGTCCTCGCGGCCTCGTCGGGCTATTGGGACGCCCTGTCCGCCTCCGCTCTCGCCGGGGCCGAGGGCACCCCGGTGCTTCTGACCGACCCCTCCGAGTTGTCCTTCCCCACGCGAGCCGAGCTCGCGCGGCTGCGGCCGACCCGGGTGATCGTCGCGGGCGGCGAGCGGGCCGTCTCCGCCCGCGCGGAGGGTCAGGTGTGCGCGTGTTTGGACGCCGAGGTGGTCCGTGTTGCGGGCGACGACGCTCAGGGCACGGCTCGCGCGTTCTGCGAGCGGCTCGGCGCCCGGGGCGGTGAGGCCTTCGTGGCCTCGTCGACCTCGTACCACGATGCCCTGTCCATCGCACCCTACGCCTACGCCAAGGGTGCGCCCGTCCTTTTGGCAGGCCCGGACGGGCGGCTGTCCCCCGAGACGCTCGAGCTCATCGAGGCCTCGGGCTTCATCTTCGGCGGGTTCGAGTCGGTCCCGAAGTCGGTGGCCGACCGCCTCAGGTCGTGACGGCGGCGCGCCCGTAGCGGCCGCCCGGTCCTTCCGATTCGCGCCCCTGCGCGCGGGCCTTTCCCGGGTCCGAGTGCGGGGGCGCTTCGTTTCGGAGCGCCCTTTCCGCCCTGCGCGCTGCGGCGGTTCCGTTCGTCCGGTTTCTGCTTCGTGTCAACAGGTGCTGCGCGAGCGCGCGCTGCGGGCACGTGATCGGCGGTTCGGCTGAATTCGACGGCTTGGTTCCAGCTTGGGGCTGCGTCGAGGCGGTTCGCGCACATGGTGTATAGTGGCCTTCATGTATTTGAATCGTGAACTGAAGGGGATGCCATGGCGCAGACATCCGGGTTCGAGGCGTTGCTCGACGCACTCAAGCAATCGGGGATGAACGTGGACGGAATGGGCGGGAAATCCGCATCGTCCGCTGCGGAAGATACAGACGGCGGCGGGTCGAAGGGTTCCGGTGCGTCCGAACGTGGAAGGGCGGGCGGCGCGAACCCGTTCGGCAGTTTCCCGTTCGGCGGCGCGAACCCGTTTACGGGCGGTGGCGATCCTCCCCACGTGGACGTGCAGAACCCGTTTGCCAACATGGGGTCGTGGGGCAAGAGCTCGCTTGTGCTTCTCGGCATCCTCCTTGCGGTCGTCCTCGCCGTCGCGTACTGGTGGTTCCATCCGCCTATCAGCATCAACAGTCCCGATCTGTGGATGTTCCTCGCGGTGTTCGTGCTGCTGCCCCTGTTCGCGTTCTCGCGTGCCCGCGCGCGCACCTACGAGACCGGCACGAGCAAAGTCGATCCCGACAAGGGGAAGTTCAAGGCGTTCAAGACCCTGTCGTATGTGCCCGTCGCCGTGGCGCTCGTGGGCGTTGCGGGTTTCGTGCTGTCATTGTCGCTGTTCCCGGGCAATGCCGAGCGTTACGCGAACGTGCTGCAGACCGACACGCACGAGTTCGCATCCGACATCGCCGAGGTCGATTATGCGCAGATCCCCGTCATCGACCGCGATTCGGCCGAGCTTCTAGGCAATCGTGAGATGGGCTCCATCGCCGAGTACGTGAGCCAGTTCGAGATATCGAACCTGTACAGCCAGATCAACTATCAAGGCGGCCCCGTGCGCGTGAGT
>CAUVMU010000241.1:0-3396 GCA_963552775.1 uncultured Eggerthellaceae bacterium
GTCGGGTTCGTGCCGTACTTCGTCGCTGTGTTCATCGCCCAGGCGGCTTTGCGCGGCGCGCTTCCCGATACGGGGACGCTCGCCTTGATGGTTGTCGCCGGCGTGCTCTGCGCCGTGGTAAGCCGCTTCCTGTTCGCCGGGGGTACCGGCGTTTGCCATCGCGCTGATGCGGAGTTCCGCGTCCATGCCCGCCATATTCTCATCGACCATTTCGCGCGATTACCGCTCGGCTGGTTCAACGACCGCAGTTCGGGTGAGGTGAAGCAGGCCGTATCCGACGACATCCTCGGCATGCACCAGTCGGTAGGGCATGCGCCGAGCGAGCTGACCTTCGCCTTCCTCACGCCGCTCATTCCCTTGGTGTACCTGTTCATCGTCGACTGGCGTTTGGCGGGGCTGCTCGTGGTGTACCTGGCGGTGCTCGTGGGCGTCTCCATGGTGTTCATGATGCGCGACTACTCCAAGCTCAACGAGGAGTACAACGCGGCGAACGTCGAACTGTCCGCTGCGGCTATCGAGATGGCCGAGGGTATCGAGGTGGTCAAGACCTTCGGTGGGACGAGCCGGGCGAACGACCGCTACCGTGAGGCCGTCCAGAAGCTGACCGACATCACCTACGAATGGACCATCATGACGGCGGGCCCGTTCAGCATGCTCACAGCCTTTATTTCGCCGGGCATCGTACTCGCCTTGTTCGGCTTGGTAAGCTTTGTGTTCGTGTCGAACGGGTGGGCCGATTTCGCCACGTGCGTCCCCTTCCTCGTCTTCGCCCCCAACATCCCCTCGGGTTTCGTGACCATTACGTCGTCCATGGGTTTTTTGCGCCTCGCGAAGCAGAACCTCGAGCACCTTGCGACTATTCTCGCCGTCGCACCCCTCTTTGAGCCGGAGAATCCCCGTCCGCTTGAGAACGACCGTTTCGAGGTGGCGTTCGACCAGGTGGAATTTTCGTACAGCGAGGATGGCAGGCTTGCCCTGAACGGTATCGACGCCCGCCTCGAGCCGGGGACGGTGACGGCCCTCGTGGGCGATTCGGGGAGCGGCAAGACCACGTTCGCCCGCCTTATCCCGCGTTTTTGGGACCCGAGCGCGGGCGCGGTGAGCCTGGGCGGCATCGATCTGCGCGCGGTGTTGTCGGAATCGGTGCTGCGGAAGGTGGCCGTCGTGTTCCAGGAGAGCATGATGCTGAGCCTGAGCCTTCGCGACAACATTCGGCTTGCACATCCCGATGCGAGCGATGAGGAGGTCGAGCGCGCGGCCGTCGCGGCCCAGATACACGAGCGCATCATGGACTTCCCTCAGGGCTACGACACGCTGGTCGGTTCGGCGGAGTGCAATCTGTCGGGCGGGGAGGCTCAGCGCGTGGCCATCGCCCGCGCCATCATCCAGGATGCACCCGTCCTCGTGCTCGACGAGGCCACGGCTCATGCCGACCCCGAAAACGAGACGGCTATCCAGGAAGCGCTCGCGAATCTCGCGCGCGGGCGCACCACCGTCGTTATCGCGCACCGCCTGAACACCATCGTGAATGCGGATGCGATCCTCGTTATGGAGGAGGGACGCGTCGTTGAGTCCGGACGCCACGACGACCTGCTTTCTGCGAACGGGCGCTATGCTGCGTTGTGGCGCGCCCAACAGGTGGGCGAGACGCCTGCCGCGCCCGCGCCCGACCCCGCTGCGCCCGCTGAGGAGAAGGAGGCCCTGCGATGATTATCGACCAAGTGGACAAGCTCGCCGGACGCAGGACCAAAACGAAGACCCAGGCGGTGCTGTACGTCGTGTGCGGTCTGCTGGAAGCGGGCGTGTACGCGTCGCTGCTTCCGCTCATCGAGTCGCTTGCAAGCTCCGAGGGTGAAGAGGCCCTGTTCTGGGTCGTGGTCGCTCTGGCGTTCGGGCTCGCCGCCGCGCTCGTCAACTACTTCGTGGAGAACCATGGCTACGTCATCGGCGACAAGGTCGTGCTCAGGAGCATCCAGGACCGTCTTGGCGACCACGTGGTCAAGTTGCCGCTCGGCTGGTTCACCGCCGACCGCGCCGGCCAGCTTTCAGCCCTGCTCGCCCGCGATCTGCAGATGGTCATGAACTTCCCGGGCATCTTCTTGCGTCAGCTCGTGCTCTCCGCGACGGTTCCCGTATGCATCGCCGTGCTGTTCTTCTGGGTTGACTGGCGCATTGCCGTATCGTTTGTGCTCCTGTCCCCGTTCCTGTACGTCGGAGCCAAGAAGATGGGGGCCGCAGCCGGTGACGGCCACCTGCTCGAAGAGGAGTCGAACGCACAGCTGACTTCGCGTGTTCTTGAATTCGTGCACGCCCAGCCCATCCTGCGCGCCACGGGCAAGGCCCGCACGCGCTGGGACGCTCTCGAGCGCGATATCGAGCGCGATCGCGTGGCGACCATGAACACGCTCGATATGGCCGCGAAACCCTTAAGCGTCTACACCATCCTCGTGTACGCGATGTTCGCGCTCGTGTTCGTGTGCTCGACCGCTTTGCTTGCGGTAGGGGAGGTTTCAGCCGCCGAGTACCTGTTCGTGGTCATTCTCGGCCTGCGCTTCATCGACGCGCTCATGAAGATAGGAAGCCAGGGTATGAGCCTGCGCGTGTGCCAGAACGCCCTCGATGCTGCCGAGCGGGTTCTTGCGGCCGAGCCGCTTCCCGAACCGGCCGAGCCGCGAGAGCCTGCAGGTTGCGAGATCGTCTTCGACCACGTGCGCTTTTCCTACGACAAGGCGCGCCCGGTGCTCGACGACGTGTCGCTCGTATGCCCCGAACGCGGCCTGACCGCGCTCGTCGGGCCGAGCGGGTCGGGCAAGACCACGCTCACACGCCTGGTAGCGCGCTTCTGGGACGTCGATGCGGGAAGCGTGAGCATCGGAGGCGTCGACGTGCGCGACATGAGCGTCGACGCGCTCATGTCCTCGATATCGCTCGTGTTCCAGGACGTGTACCTGTTCGACGGCACGATCGAAGAGAACATCAAGGTGGGTGCTCGCGACGCGACATCCGAGCAGGTGCGCCGCGCAGCCCGCATCGCCCGCCTCGACGAGGTCGCCGCGCGTCTCGAAGACGGATGGGACACTCGGGTGGGGGAGGGCGGCTGCCGGCTTTCCGGCGGAGAGCGTCAGCGCGTCTCCATTGCCCGCGCCCTGCTCAAGGACGCCCCGATCGTCCTGTTCGACGAGGCTACGGCTGCGCTTGATGCCGAGAACGAGGCGGCGATCGTTGAGGCGATGCATGAGCTTGCGCGCGACCGCACGGTTATCGCCATCGCGCATCGTCTATCCACCATTGCCGGAGCCGACTGCATAGCCATGCTCGAGGATGGGCGCATCACGCAGCTCGGCACTCATAAGGAATTGCTGGCGCAAGAAGGGCGCTACCGCAACTTCTGGCGCG
>CAUVMU010000242.1:0-3387 GCA_963552775.1 uncultured Eggerthellaceae bacterium
GGCGCTTCACGTACGCGTCAAGCGTTTCCTTGCGCGCACCCGGACGTGCGGCCGAAACCGCGTCGGCGGCCTGAACGAGCACGTCGAGAACGCTGTTGGGCTCGACATCGTTATGGTGAGCCTCGATAGCGTGCACGATGTTGTCGCGCTCGCCGAAACGACGAGCAAGATCGGCCCCGATGACAGCGTGGCTCCCTTCGACCTCGCGGTCGATAGCCTTGCCGATGTCGTGCAGGAGGCCTGCGCGCTTCGCAGTGACGGGATCGAGACCGAGCTCGGACGCCATGACGCCGCACAGGTACGCCACCTCGAGCGAGTGGTTGAGAACGTTCTGCCCATAGGAGGTACGGTAGCGCAGGCGCCCGAGCGTCCTGATGAGCTCGGGATGGATATCGTGCAGGCCGGTGTCGAAGGCGGCCTGGTCGCCCGCCTCCTGCACGCGCTGGTTCACGAAGGCCTCGGCCTTGACGAACATCTCCTCGATGCGAGCGGGATGGATACGCCCGTCGGCGATAAGGTTCTCCATGGTGACCTTGCCGATTTCGCGGCGAACCGGATCGAAACAGGAGATCGTCACGCATTCGGGCGTGTCGTCGATGATGAGGCTCGTACCCGTGAGCTGCTCGAAGGAACGGATATTGCGCCCCTCGCGGCCGATAATGCGGCCCTTGAGGTCGTCGGAGGGGATGTGGATAGTGGAGACCGTGTTCTCGACGGTATGCTCGGCGGCGATACGCTGGATGGCCAGACTGAGGATCGAGCGGGCACGCTTGTCTGCCTCGGCCTTAGTGCGAGCCTCGGAATCGCGGATGATGGCTGCGCTTTCGTGAGCGACCTCGTCGCGCAGGTTGTCGAGCAGTTCGGCTTTCGCCTGCTGGGGGGTCATGCCCGCAATGGTTTCCAAGCGGTGGCCGATCTCGGCCTCGGCCGCTTCGACATCGCGCTGACGACGTTCGACCTGTCCCTGGAGGGACGAGATCTGGTGTTCGCGCGCGTCAAGGGAGTCGGTACGACGGTCGAGGGATTCCTCGCGCTGCGCGACGCGGGTTTCGGCGGCGCGCACCTCGCGCTGGCGTTCCTTGCGCTCCTGCTCGATTTCGGCCCTCAACCTCAGCGCCTCGTCCTTCGCCACGACCTCCGCCTCGCGCTTGATCGTCTCGGCCTGGCGCTGCGCGTCGGAGAGCACGCTCTCCGCCTCCTGGGCTTTGCGCTGAGCAGACGCGTTGACGAGGTAGCGGGAAACGAGGAAACCGAGGGCGATGCCGACAGCGGCGCAGATGATTGCTGCAATAATGGTGAGAAGCATCTTGCTCCCTCCCCTTCAGGATACTCTGGGTTACGAATAAGGTTCCTGCGATTATACAGGCGCGAGAGTATATGCTTTGCAACGCGGTAATCTATACGGTTTGTATATAAAGCCCTTGCGGGCACATAATCTCACTTTGTCCATCATAAAGCTTATTCGGGTCGAGATAAAGTTTCGACATGAAAAAGATGAACGTTTTTACCTTCAAGCCTCCCGGCTTGATTGAAATCGCAACCTGGACACTGCAAGAGCAGGCTGGACATCGGGGCGGTAATTCAATGAAGGGTGCTGCCTAAAGCCTGCGGCGGGCCGGTCCAAAGGGATGGGAGACGCAACGTGTTGACGGATTGCGAATCGTCGCTTAGGAGCTCCGGCAAAAAGCTTCGTACCAGGTGCGGGAAGCCTGGGCGGCAACAGCTGAAGAGAACCCCTTTTGAACGAGGCGCCGATACGCCGCCTCGCGTTTGTTCTTCGCAGTAGGCGGCTTGCGCTCGAGCAGACCGAGCGCGCGGGCCAGCTCGTCATCGAAGGCGCAGAGGTATTCGTCGGGCCAGCCGGGGATGCAGTCGGGATCGATCGCGTTCTCGACAAGCTCGCGAGCGATGCAGCAGCTCCCCCGCCCCTGCGCGAGCCGGCTGCGGATGAGCGCGTCGGCGAAGCGCGCATCGTCGAGCAGACCGCAAGCGCGGCCGCGCTCGACCGCCTGAAGGGAAACCTCTTCCGTAAATCCGCTCTCCATCAGGCGCTTTCTTGTTTGCTCGCAGGAGCGTTCCCGCAAGGAGACGAAGGCGAGCAGCTTGCGGTACGCCTTATCGGGGTCGTGGGAGGTTTCAGGGTCGAGCGCAGCCGATTGGCGGCCTTTCGCCCTCCTGCCGACATCGACGTCTGTGCGGTCGTAGAAGAACCGCCCGCGTCGACCGCAATCGTCTGAACGCTTCGCCCGCTCAAAATCGCACGGACCGACCTGTCGCAGGGCTCCCGAAGAATGCGCTGTCGAAGAGGACGAGAGTATCGCGTCCATCTTGCGCTGAAGCTCAGCACGGATGCTTTCGGACGAAGAGGGCATGCTAGCGCTTTTTGGGCTTTTCGACGGGGGTCACTTCGTCGACCTCAGCCTCGCTGCGGGTGACAATGGGAATCTCGAATGCCTGGCGCACCTTGGTCTCAAGCTCTTCACGCAGCTCGGGCAACTGGCGCAGCGTCTCCTTCGCAGCTTCGCGCCCCTGGCCGAGACGCTCTTCGCCGTAGGTATACCACGCGCCGCTCTTCTTGGCAACGCCGGCCTCGACGGCCATGTCGATGACGCAGCCCTCCTTGGAGAAGCCCTCGCCGTACATGAGATCGAACTCTACCTGCTTGAACGGCGGTGCAACCTTGTTCTTCACCACTTTAGCGCGCACGCGGTTGCCGACCACCTCGCCGTTCTTCTTGATGGAGTCGATACGGCGGATGTCGATGCGCACGCTCGAGAAGAACTTGAGAGCGCGCCCGCCCGGCGTCGTTTCGGGGTTGCCGAACATGATGCCGATCTTCTCACGCAGCTGGTTGATGAAGATGCACGTAGTGTTCGACTTGGAAAGCGATCCTGCAAGTTTGCGCAGGGCCTGGGACATAAGACGCGCCTGAAGACCGACCGTGGTGTCGCCGATTTCTCCCTCGATTTCAGCCCGAGGAACAAGCGCGGCGACCGAATCGATGACCACGACGTCGATGGCGCCGGAGCGCACGAGCATGTCGCAGATCTCGAGCGCCTGCTCGCCGGTGTCGGGCTGGGAGATGAGCACCTCGTCGATGTCGACCCCGATGCGCGCGGCGTACACGGGATCGAGCGCGTGCTCGGCATCGATGAAGGCGGCAATCCCCCCGAGCGCCTGAGCCTCGGCGAGAACCTGAAGCGCCAACGTGGTCTTGCCGCTCGATTCGGGACCGTAGATCTCCACGATGCGGCCACGCGGCACACCGCCGATACCGAGCGCCGCGTCGAGCGGCAGCGCACCTGTGGGGATGGCGCCGATATTGAGGTTCGTTCCGCCCTCGCCGAGCTTCATAATGGAGCCCTTGCCGAACTTCGATTCGATCTG
>CAUVMU010000243.1:0-3381 GCA_963552775.1 uncultured Eggerthellaceae bacterium
TACGTGCTCGGAGGGGAGGCCTCCGTTCCCGCCTCGGTGTGGGACTACCTGACGGGCGGTAAATAAACTCGGATGCCAGAAGCTGAGGAAGGGGGTCGCATTGAAGTGATGCGACCCCTTTTCATTTTTTCAAGCTTTTAACCCTGCGCCGCACGAAGGACGACGCAAACAAGGTTTGTCTTCATGAACGAATCGAACGCTATGCAGCCCGGGCAACCGGGAATCCATCTCATAGGAGAGAACCCCACGTCCGTACTGCGCGAGTCCGGCTTCAACGATGCTCGCATCCCCGATCCGTTTCGCGCTGTTCTGGTGGACACCTGCGCATTTCGACGGTGGTTGGGCGCGTCTGGAATGCGCTGCTTATCCTGCCTCGCGCACGGCGCCCCGACGTCTCGTGAGGGCTCCTACAGCTCGGTCAGACGGATTCCCACGTAGACCGCGTTGCTGGGCAGGCCGCTGATGGAGCGCACGTTCGAGAGCGGGATGGCCGATATCCGCCACTGGAACTCGGTGCCGCCGGAATCGACCGTGCCCTCGGAATACGTGTTGCCCGCGTCGTCTACGCCCGAGCCCGTGATGGAGGAGACGTCGAAGCCTTCTGCTTGAACGGCGGCGGCGACCGCGCCCTCGACCGTGCCCGATGCGAAGTCAACGTAGCGCACGACTAACGAGACGGCGCCGTCTCGCTCGACGTTGAGCGACCAGGAGCCGTTCATCATGCGCGCCGCCTGAGAGGCGTTCCACGAGGCCATGCCGCGCAGATACAGTGCGGTGGCGGTTTTCAGATCCACGTCGGAGGGCAGCTTGTACAGAAGCAACGTGCCGTCCTGGCTCAGCTCCGTGGCGTCGTAGTAGACGAGGCCGGCCTCGTCGAGCGCAGCCTTGATCTCGTCGTCATCGAGCAGCGCGTAATCCGCGAGCGCGGGAAGCGATGCGACGGAGGGTTCGCGTGCAAGGGACGCCTCGACGCTTTCCTGCGCAAGCGACGCTTGGCGCATCGGCTCGGCTACGAAGCTGTTCACGAGGTACGCGCTTATGACGACGGCTGCGAACACGAAAGCGGCGGCGATCATCTTCTGCAGCGGGGGCATGTCGAAGGGCCGTCTGAGCGGCGCGGCGTCGAGGTAGCGCACGTTGCCGTCCACGACCGTGTATCCCTGCGGTTTCGGCAGAAAGCGGGCAAGAGGGCTGTCGTTTAAATCCATGCGAACTCCTGGCGGGTTTATGTGCTTTGGGCATTATAGCATTGCCCTTGCCGCGCCCCGTGGTAGGATGCACGCGTTCCCATGGGGGAGTAGTTGGCGCGAGGCTTCGGGTCTCGCGGGTCATGTCAACATCATGGCGCCTCGGCGTCTGGCATGTCTTAAATAACCAGACCCATGGTGCGCGCGGGTCTCCGTGCGCACCATGGGTCTTTTTTATGGGCGCCCGTGCTGCGGGCCGCCCGACGGCAAGGAGGGGCAATGTTCGATTTCTCGGTGTTCGCATCGCCCGACGCGTGGATCACGCTGCTCACGCTCACGTTCTTGGAGATTGTGCTCGGCGTGGACAACATCGTGTTCATCTCCATCACGACCGACCGCCTGCCCGTGGAGAAGCAGCACATCGGACGCAAGCTCGGTTTGGCCGGCGCCTTCTTCATGCGCGTGGCGTTCTTGAGCGTCGCGTCGTTTCTAACCCATATGGTCGTGCCCCTTTTCACAATCGATTTGGGATTCTTCGTACACGGCTTCTCGGTGCGCGACCTTATCCTGCTCGCGGGCGGCGGTTATCTGGTGTACAAGGGCATAGCCGAGGTGCGCGAGCTCCTCGCCCTTACCGAGCTGAAGGAGCAGCACGCCGAAAGCGACGGGCATGCTCGCAAACTCGGCCTTCCGCAGGCCGTCGGCACCATCATGGTCATGGACCTCGTGTTCTCCATCGACTCGGTCATCACGGCGGTGGGGCTGTCGGAGTATCTCATCGTCATGGTCCTCGCCGTCATGATCGCCATCATCCTCATGATGGTCTTCATCGACGCCATCTCGGCGTTCATCAACAAGCATGTGGAGATGAAGATACTCGCGCTCGTGTTCATCACGGTCATCGGCGTGCTGCTCGTGCTCGATTCGCTCGGCATCAGCACGCATATCGAGGTGCTCGAGATGCACCTCGAGAAGCTTATGGTCTACTTCGCCATGGTATTCGCCATCGTGCTCGAGCTGATCCAGATGCGCTACGGCTCGAACGTCGAGAAATGGAAGGCCGAGCACACGGCTGCGGTAACGCAGCGCACGGTCGCCGACGAGCGGATCGTGGAGCAAGTCGTCGATGCGCGCGGCCGCAAGGATGCGTCGCGACGAACGGAGCGGTAGCGGGAGACGGAGTCTCTGCCGCCTCAGGTGAGCGTCCTGGCGGGATTAACGTGCAAAGTTGCGGAACGAAATTTGGCCACCTGGGAAAATGCGGTAGATTGAATTTACGATTGCAACGCTGTTGCGTTTAGTCTTGCAACAAGGCCTCGGCCCTCCTATGATTCCCCGTACATACCCACCTCCTTCCGACCGGGAAGGAGACATCATGGGCGGCAGCAAGAGAAAGCACCTTGACATGGACGCCCGCAAGGCGATAGAGGACGGGATCGGGGACAAGCTTGCCGCCAGGGAGATAGCCGGGCGCATCGACGTGAGCCAGACCACGGTCACCAGGGAGGTCAAGGCGAACAGGACCGTCAAGGTCCCGAAGAGAAAGCACATCGGCGCTAGGGCGAGGTGCGCCCGCTTCCACGAGCGCCGGCACGCCCGCACGGTCTGCCGAGCCTGCTCGGCGCCGCCGAAGACCAGGAGCTGCAGGAGGTGCAAGGCCGTGAGGTGCTTCGATTTCCGCCTCGACTTCGAGCTGAGGATGTGCGAGAAGACGGAGAAGCGGCCCTACGTCTGCACCTGCTGCACCTACGACAGGGACGGCTGCGAGCTTCCCAAATGCCGCTACAGCGCGACGGAGGCGCACCGGGCGTCCCTCTCCCGGCGCTCGGCGCCCGGAAAGGGCGTCTCCGTGACGGAGGCCGAGCTGGAGCGCATGGTCGGCACGGTGAGGCCGCTCGTCCGGAAGGGGCAGAGCCTCGGGGCCGTCTGGGCAACGCACGGGGACGGGTTCCCCGTAGGGGCCAGGGCCTTCTACAACTACATCGAGTCGGGCGTCGTCGACATAGCGAGCCTGGAGCTCCCCCGCAAGGTCCGCTACAAGAAGCGCAAGAGGAGGGCGGAGCCCGCGCGCGACCGCATCGACAGGACGGGCAGGCTCTACGAGGGCTTCCCGGCGCTTGAGGAGGAGGAGCGCCTCTCGGCGGTCCAGACGGACGCCGTCCTCGGCTTCCAGGGCAACAGGAGCCGGATCCTC
>CAUVMU010000244.1:0-3347 GCA_963552775.1 uncultured Eggerthellaceae bacterium
ACAACATCCGCGCCCTCGTGGTTACGAACGAGGACGGCACCTATCGCGGGCTCATCACGACGCGTATGATCGCCGAGCGCTACGTTTCGGCGACCGACGTGCTCGAGCAGGGCGCATCGCAGATGGCCGTCGCCTCCGATTTGATCGCCTCGCTCGACCAGAAGGTCGACGACATCATCGAGACCGACGTGCTGCAGCTCGACAAGGACGGGCTTCTGCGCGAGGCCATCGAGGACCTTATGGCCAGCGACCTGCGCGAAGCCGTCGTGCTCGGCGAGGATGGACGGGCAATCGGCATCGTGACGCGCTCCGATGTGGCCGTGCACCCCAAGCGCAAGGTCGTGCTCGTCGACCATAACGAGCTGCGCCAGGCTGCGAACGGCATCGAGGAGGCCGACGTCGTCGAGATCATCGATCACCACCGCATCGCCGACGTGTCGACGGCCAACCCCATCAAGTTCGTGAACCTGCCCGTGGGCTCGTCGGCCACGATCGTAGCGCTCGAGTTCGAGCGGCACGGCATCGAGATTCCCAAGGGAATTGCCGCCGCGCTGCTCTCGGCGGTCATGACCGACACCGTGATACTGAAGTCCCCGACGACGACCTGGACCGACCAGCGTGTCGTCAACCGTCTTGCGGAAATCGTGGGGCAGGACCCCACCGAGTTCGGGCTCGCCGTGTTCAAGTGCCGCGGTGGCGATGCCGATATGCCCATCGACAAGCTCGTCGGCGCCGATGCGAAGGAATTCTCCATCGGCGACGAGGTCGTGCTCATCGCCCAACACGAAACGGTCGACCTCGAATCGGTCATGAGCCGCGAGGCCGAGATCCGCGCCGAGATGAACCGCCTGCGCGAGAACCACGGGTACGACTTCGTGCTGCTCATGGCGACGGACATCCTCGCCGAGGGCAGCCAGTTCATCTGCGAGGGTAACCGCCGCACGCTCAACCGGGCCTTCGGCATCACCTGCACGGGGGAGGGCGGTACGTGGATGCCGGGTATCCTCTCGCGCAAGAAGCAGGTCGCTGCGCGCATCCTTGGCGCGTAAGCCGTGCTCGAAAAATTCACCGAGGGATTGCCTCTATGAGAAGAAACTGTGGAGACGGTTCCCCTGCGTTTCTCTCAACTGGGGAAACAACGAGTCTTTGCAATAGACACGCCCGGATGCGTGGCGTTTGACAAGCCTGGTAGCGGGTGGTAAAGTTTCCGTTCGCGTCTGGAAAGGCGCGTCTTTGCGCGCCCATGTGCTGGAGGGTTCGCAAGGAAAGGGGCGCGATCGGCGGCATCTTGCCGTGAGCTGCGCCTCGGACGAGGTTCCATCGTGCGTCACCCGACCTATCGGGAGCGACCTCCGCGTGAACGAGCAGGCATATTTCGATACGAAGAAGGAGAGAAGAAGTTGCCTACAATCAACCAGCTGGTCCGTTCGGGCCGCAAGAAGCAGGTCGACAAGAAGAAGACCCCGGCTTTGAAGGGCAACCCGCAGAAGCGCGGCGTGTGCACCCGCGTGTACACCACCACGCCGAAGAAGCCGAACTCGGCGCTTCGCAAGGTGTGCCGCGTGCGTCTGGTCAACGGCATGGAGGTTACGGCCTACATTCCCGGCATCGGCCACAACCTGCAGGAGCACTCGATGGTGCTCATCCGCGGCGGCCGCGTCAAAGACCTTCCCGGCGTGCGTTACAAGGTCATCCGCGCAGCCCTTGACTGCTCCGCTGTCGAGGGCCGCAAGCAGGCCCGCAGCCGTTACGGCGCCAAGCGCCCCAAATAACCCGTGGTAAGCCGCGCGGGCGGAAGGGCCTCCGATAAGGAGTCCGCCTAATGGGCCGACGGTCGGCCCGGAAGCGCGCAAGATATAGAAGGAGAATGTATGCCGCGTCGTGCAGCAGCCATCCGTCACGAAGTTCAGCCGGATGCGAAGTACAACAACCGTTTGGTCACGCAGCTGATCAACAAAGTCTTGCTTGACGGCAAGAAGTCCCTCGCCGAGAGCATCGTCTACGGTGCGTTCGACCGTATCGAGGAGAAGACCGGCAGCGACCCGCTGTCCGTGTTCAAGAAGGCCATGGACAACGTCCGCCCCACGCTCGAGGTCAAGCCCAAGCGCGTCGGCGGCGCCACGTACCAGGTTCCCATGGAGGTTCCCGCCCGTCGTGCCACCACGCTGGCCATCCGCTGGATCGTCGATTTCTCGCGCAAGCGTCGCGAGCACACGATGATCGAGCGCCTCGCCAACGAGATCATGGAGGCCGCCGAGGGCCAGGGCGCATCCGTGAAGCGCCGCGAGGACCTGTACAAGATGGCCGAGTCGAACCGTGCGTTCTCGCACTACCGCTTCTAGGGAAGGTAGTGCAGCATGGCTAGAACCCCCCTTAAGGATACGCGCAACATCGGGATTATGGCCCACATCGATGCGGGCAAGACCACCACGACCGAGCGTATCCTCTACTACACGGGCAAGACCCACAAGATCGGCGAGGTGCACGACGGCGCCGCGACGATGGACTGGATGGTCCAGGAGCAGGAGCGCGGCGTGACCATCACGTCCGCCGCCACTACCTGCTACTGGGACAAGGAAGGCAAGAAGTACCGCATCCAGATCATCGACACGCCCGGCCACGTTGACTTCACCGCCGAGGTGGAACGCTCGCTGCGCGTCCTCGACGGCGCGGTTGCGGTCTTCGACGCCGTTGCCGGCGTCCAGCCGCAGTCCGAAACCGTGTGGCGCCAGGCCACGCGCTACAACGTTCCGCGCATCGCCTACATCAACAAGTACGACCGCGTCGGTGCCGACTTCTTCCGCGCCATCGGGACCATGCACGATCGCCTGGGCGCCAACGCCATCGCCGTGCAGATGCCCATGGGCGCCGAGGACGACTTCTGGGGCGTCGTCGACCTCGTGACGATGACGGCCTGGGACTTCAAGGCCGACGAGAAGGGCATGACCTACCCCGAGCCGATGGACGCCATCCCCGCGGAGTTCCTCGAGGATGTCCAGCTGCATCGCCAGGAGCTCATCGAGTGCGCCGCCGACTGCGATGACGCGCTCATGGAGAAGGTCCTCATGGACGAGGAGATCTCGGTCGAAGAACTCAAGTCCGCGCTGCGCAAGGGCACGATCGCCTGCCAGGTCCATCCCGTGTTCGTTGGCTCGTCCTACAAGAACAAGGGCGTTCAGGAGATGCTCGACGGCGTGGTCGACTACCTGCCGAGCCCCGTCGACGTTCCCGCCATCGGCGGCGTGAGCCCCGAAACGGGCGAGGAGGACAGCCGTCCCTCCGACGAGAAAGCGCCGTTCGCGGCCCTCGCGTTCAAGATCATGACCGACCCGTTCGTGGGAAAGCTC
>CAUVMU010000245.1:0-3337 GCA_963552775.1 uncultured Eggerthellaceae bacterium
GGGGATCCTCGCCTGTGACCATGAGGATGGTGCGGTCGGGGACGATCCCTTGGCTCGCGAACGCATTCGCCCGGTCGACGAAGGCGCAATCGAGCTCGCGCCCGAATCCCTGGTAGGCAAGCGTCGAATCGGTGAAACGGTCGCAGAGCACGACGGCTCCGCGCGCAAGCGCCGGGCGGATGACCTCAGCCACGAGCTGGGCGCGCGCGGCTTCGTACAAAAACAGCTCGGCCTCGCTCGACAGATCGGCGCTCTCGGGGTTGAGCAGCAAAGCGCGCAGCTGCTCCCCCAAAGCGGTGCCGCCCGGCTCGCGCAGGCACACGACTTCCCAGCCGCGCTCGCGCAAGCTTTTGGCCAGGAACTTTATGTGCGTGGTCTTGCCCGCACCGTCCCCGCCCTCGAACGTGATGAACAGGCCGCGACCCGTTCCGTTTTGCTGTGAACCATTATCCATGACAGCCCTGTATCCTCAAAAACCGGCACTGATAGCGTCAGGCCAGGTCGTAGACATCGTTTCCGCAGGTATCGATTCCCACGAACACGGGGAAGTCGACGACCTCGACACGCCGAAGCGCTTCGGTCCCCAACTCATCATACGCCAAGGTCTCGGACGAAACCACGCACTTCGCAAGATAAGCAGCTGCACCGCCCACCGCCACGAAGTACACCGACCCGGTTTCGACGCAGGCTGCAACGACCTCGAAAGAGCGCCGCCCCTTCCCCACCGTAGCGACGATGCCGGCACGGTGGAGCGTCGGGGCCGCGAAGTCCATGCGCGAGGCGGTCGTCGGCCCGATGGCGCCGAACGGCCGCCCGGCCGCAGCCGGCGTGGGACCCGCATAGAAAAGCGTCTGGCCCGAAAGCCCGTACGGCAGCCGAGTGCCGCCGTCCCCCCGCGCAGCGGCGAGCTCGTCGAGCAAGCGCACATGGCTTGCATCGCGTAGCGTGAACAGGGGCCCGTTGAGCAGGCATGAATCCCCCGCGCGCAGCGCTCTGGCAACGGGTCGGTCGAGCGGAAGCGCGATCCTCCTAGAGCTCATAGGTCGCCCTCCTGAGAGCCGAGCAACCCATGTTCACGGCGACCGGCAAAGCCGCGATATGGCAGGGAGCCGTCATCACGCGCACGCCGAGCGCCGTGGTCGATCCGCCGAGCGCCCCGGCACCGATTCCGGTCGCGTTGACGGCCTCGAGCAGTTCGGCTTCGAACGCCGCAGCGGCCGCATCGGGAGCAGGCTCGTCAAGCGGGCGCATGAGGGCGCGTTTCGCCAATCCGCCGACCTTGTCGAACGTCGACCCGACGCCGACGCCGACGACAAGCGGGGGGCAGGCGTTGGCGGCCTTCTCCCGCACGCAGGCGAGCACGGCGTCCACGACGCCCGCGCGTCCCGCGCCCGGAGCGAGCATGACCACACGGCTCGCATTGTCCGAGCCGCCGCCCTTCAGCATGATGTGGAGCCGAGCGCCGAGCCTGTCGCAGAAGCGCACCTCGCAGAACGCCGGCGTGTTGTCGCCCGTGTTCATGCGGTCGAACAGCGCATCGCGCACAAGGGACATGCGCAGGCGGCCTTCGGCGTACGCCTCGGCGACGGCGGCATCGACGTCCGAGAAGACGTCCCCCGCCACGGCGCAATCGGGGCCCGCCTCGAGGCACACCCATACCGAACCGGTATCCTGGCAAATAGCGACGCCGTCCTCGCGTGCGATGCGCGCGTTCTCCACGAGCAGGCGCAGCACCTCGGCCGCGCGCGGGCTGCTCTCGCGTTCGAGCGCGGCTCGCAAAGCACGCTCGACATCGCCGGGCAGCTCCGTCGCCAGACGCCCTACGGCAGCGCGCACCGTATCGGCCACGCGTTTCTTGTCCACCAAAGAGCCCATCGGGCTATCCTTCCGTATCGCTTCCCGGCACCGTCTTCCGACTGCCGCAAGCCCCGACTTACGACTTACGACAGGCAGTCCTTCACGGCCTGGGAGACGACCTCGGCTGCACGCGGGTCGAACGGCTCGGGCATGATGAAGTCCTCGCACAGCTCCTCGTCGGACACGAGATTTGCAAGCGCGCGGGCGGCCGCAAGCTTCATGCCCTCCGTAATGGCTTTCGCGCGACCCTCGAGCGCGCCCTTGAAGATGCCGGGGAAGGCTATGACGTTGTTGATCTGGTTCGGGAAATCGGAGCGTCCCGTGCCCACGATGCGCGCACCGGCGGCCTTAGCCTCATCCGGGTAGATCTCGGGTACGGGGTTTGCCAGCGCGAACAGGATGGCGTCCTCGTTCATGGACGCGACCATGTCCGCCGTTACCGCGCCGGGAGCCAACACGCCCACGAAGATGTCGGCGCCGACGAGCGCATCGGCGAGCGTGCCGGAAATATCGTCCTCGTTCGTACAGGCGAGCATCTCGCGTTTCACGTCGTTCAGACGTTCGGACTTCGAGCTCACGACGCCCTTGCTGTCGCAGATGATCAGATGCTTGAAACCGTAGAGCAAGAGCAGCTTGGCGATGGCGATGCCCGCAGCCCCCGAACCGTTCACCACGATACGGCACTCCTCGACGCGCTTCCCCGTGATGCGCAGCGCGTTTATGACGCCGCAGAGCACGACGATGGCCGTGCCGTGCTGGTCGTCGTGGAACACGGGGATGTCGAGCTCGTCTTTCAGGCGCCGCTCGATTTCGAAGCAGCGCGGCGCCGAGATATCCTCGAGGTTGATGCCGCCGAACGTCGGCGCAAGCTGCTTGACCGCCGTGACGATCTCGTCCGTATCCTGGGTATCGAGGCAGATGGGAAATGCGTTCACACCGCCGAATTCCTTGAACAGCACCGCCTTGCCCTCCATGACCGGCAGCGCGGCCGCAGGCCCGATGTTGCCCAACCCGAGCACGGCGCTGCCATCGCTCACGACGGCGATGGTATTGCCCTTGATAGTGTAGGCGTAGGCCGCCTCGGGGTCGGCCGCGATATCCTTGCAGGGCTCGGCGACGCCCGGCGTGTAGGCGATGGCCAGATCCTCGCGCGTGCCCACGGACATCTTCGGCTCCGTCGAGATCTTGCCCGCCCATGCGCGATGCTGCGCGATCGCCTCTTCCCGATTGCTCATGCTCTCTCCTGCTTTCTCGCCTTATTCCTTGACAACGCTCTTCTTGGCCGGAGCCTTCTTAGAGGCGCTCTTCTTAGCGGCCGTGCTCTTGGCCTGCGTCTTCTTGGCAGCCGCACGCCCCGACCGCTTGCCCTTCGCCTGGGCCTTATCATCTTCGGCCCGGGCTTTTCCCGGACAGTCGAAGTTGGGGCAGAGCTTCCACGGGCCGCGGTTCGTAGTCACGATAACGAGCGGCGCTCCGCAGT
>CAUVMU010000246.1:0-3329 GCA_963552775.1 uncultured Eggerthellaceae bacterium
GAAACCGGCAAGAAAACGCTGCCATCCGATGCTCAGGCCCGCGAGGAAATCGGGGGCGCTCGATCCTTCGCAGGCTATGAGGTCGTATTGGGCTATGACCTCGTTATGCTGCTTGAACGAGACGGAGCCCACCTTGTCGCCCGTCCGCACGGTCCCCTTGAGCTCGTCGAAGGAGAAGCGCTGACTCACGTTTCCGTCGAGGTCGAACAAGCGGATCGCGGCCGCATCGGCATCGGCAACCGTCACCTTGATGCGCCGGTCCACCCAGTCCGATAAGGGCGCCTCAGCTACGACCGGGACCTCGGTCCGCGCGCCGTTCACGGTCATGCTCGTCGTTTCGGTCGAGTTGACCAGGCGGTAGGAGATGAGGTGGTCGTAGCCCCACTCGAACAGCGCCTGTGCGTCCATGAAGCGCTGGTAGGCCGAAGTGGAGTGGAGAACGACGGCGTACAGCTCGATTTCGCCGTTGCTCGCCGCTCCCATGAACGAAGGACCGGCAGCGAGCGTCTCGCCCGTTTTGACGCCGATGGCGAAGTCGTACAAATCGAGCAGCTGGTCGGTGGTGGTAAGGTCGATCCGAGTGTTCGCCCCCCCTCGCGAAACGACGATCGAGGTGCTTCCGCCGCCCACGATGGAGCGGATGGTGCGGTTGTCCATGGCGTAACGGGCCACGAGCGCCTGGTCGGCGGCCGTGCTGTGCAGAGAGCCCGCGTATTCGTCGTCGTCGAGGCCGTGCGGGTTCTCGTAGACGGTGTCCGTGCAGCCTATCTCGGCGGCCTTGCGGTTCATGGCATCGACGAATACGGTTTCGGGGTCGCTCCCCTTGCTCGGGTCGGCGGTTATCATCTGCGCACCGACCGTTTCGGCGATCGCAATGGCCGCGTCGTTGCCCGAGGGAACCAAAAGCGCGCGCAGTGCCGTTTCGAGGTTCATGGTGTCGCCGGCGGCAAGGCCCGCTGAGGACTCCCCGACGAAGGCCGCGTGTTCGCTCACCGTGACGATGTCGTCGAGCGAGGCGTTCTCGTAGGCGACAACGGCCGTCATGACCTTCGTGATGGAGGCTATCTGGGTGGGCTCGTGCGCGTTGCGATCGAAGAGGATGCGCCCCGTGGAGTCCATGAGCACTGCATATTCGGCATCGAGGCTCGGACACTGCGCGACGGACAGGCCAAGTGCCTCGACCGTCGAGGTGCCCACGATGTCGGCGCGCCGTACATCGGCCTGCGCGCTCGGGGTGAACGCGAACAGAGTGCAGACGAGGAGCAGCGCGCAGACGGCGAGACGACCCGCGCCGAGACGCAGCGGAGCTCGTCGCTGCCGTTTTTCGTTAATCGAGCTCATAGAGCGAACCGGGAGAAACGAGGTCGTAGCCTGCTTCTGCGAGCAGCTTCTCGGTCGCCAAGCCGTCCTCGACTTTCAGGATGTCGACGGCCGTCTCGCGGCTCGAGGAGATGCAGTAAGCGTACTCGACGTTCACCCCATGCTCGTCGAGAAGCTCGAGGAGGGACGCCAAGCCGCCCGGACGATCGGGGACGTGCACTGCAACGACCGGCAGGCACGAGGCGCGCAAGCCCGCGACCTGTAGAGCCTCGGCAGCAGCGCGCGGCCGGTCGCACAGCAGGCGGGCCACGCCGAAGTCCTCCGTGTCGGCGACGAAGAGCGCATAGATGTTCACATCGGCCTGCGCCAACGTGCGGCATACGAAGGCGAGCCGTCCCCGTTCATTGGCGAGGAACACGGTCAGCTGGTCGATCATCCCTGGTCTCCCTTCCTCATATCGAATACGCGCTTCGACTTGCCCTCGAAGCGCTCGAGCGCCTTCGGCTCGACGAGCTTGATATCGACGGCGATCTGCAGAACGCTCTTGAGCTCGGCCGCAAGGCGGCGCTTGAGTTCCTCGAGCTTGCGGATCTCGTCGAACGGGAAGTCGGCCACAGTTTCCACCTGCAGCTCCATGCGGTCGAGACGTCCCTGCATGGTAAGGACAATGCGGTACTGTGGGGCGATTTCCTTGAACCCGACGATGACCTGTTCGATCTGCGAGGGGAAGACGTTGACGCCGCGCACGATGAGCATGTCGTCGCTGCGGCCGATAATGCGGTCGATCTTGCGGTGGGTGCGCCCGCACGCGCAGGGCTCTGAGACGATACGCGTAATGTCGCGCGTGCGGTAGCGCACGAGCGGGCAGCATTCGCGCACGAGCGAGGTGATGACCAACTCGCCGTACGTTCCGTCGGGAACAGGGCGCAGAGTCTCGGGGTCGATGACCTCCGCGAAGAACTGGTCTTCCGCAAGATGCAGACCGCCGCCCTCCGTGCACTCCATGGCCACGCCGGGCCCCATAACCTCGGAAAGGCCGTACACGTCGCAGTAGGCGATGCCGAGCTTGTCGCGCAGCTCCTGGCGCAGGCTCTCGGAAGCCGGCTCGCCGCCGAATATGCCGCCCGTGACGCTGAGGTCGCGCGCAGGGTCGAGGCCCATTTCGAGCGCGGTGTCGGCGATGAGCAGAGCGTAGGAGGGCGTACAGGCCAGGATGTCGGTTTTGAGGTCCTGCATCATCTGGATTTGCCGGCGCGTATTGCCCGAGGAGGTGGGGATGACGGTACAGCCCGCCGCCTCGCCTCCGTAATGCGCGCCCAATCCACCCGTGAACAGTCCGTATCCGTAGGCGATCTGAATGGTCGACAGAGGGCCGCCGCCCACCATGTAAATGCCGCGAGCGAAGCAGTCTCCCCAGTTTTTGATATCGTTTACCGTGTTGCCCACGACCGTGGCCTGACCGGTCGTTCCCGACGAGGCGTGCACGCGCGCGACGTCCTTGCGATCGACTGCGAACAGGCCATACGGGTAGGAGTCGCGCATATCCTGCTTGGTAATGAACGGAAAGAGCGCGAGGTCCTCGAGCGAACGCAGATTTCCCGGTTCCGCCCCGGCCGCGCTCCATAAGTCTCGATAGAACCCGACGTTGTCGAAGGCATGCTGAACCGACCAGCGCGCGCGTTTGAACTGCAGCTTCCTCAATTCTTCACGCGGCATGGCCTCCAATTCCGGCTGATAGAACGTCACCGTGCTTCCTTTCCGCTCCTTTGACCCGCGCCCGTATCGGACGTGCGAATATCTCTCGATTGTAGCATTGCCCCGTTTCGTGCATGTTACGAGTCGGCGGGGCCGACCATAATCACCTCATCTTTGGCGCTGTACAAAGACGAGAAGGAGTCGATGCGCACCGTGGCGCCCGCATAATCGCGTACCGTGCGCACGACCGTAATGGAACTCCCGTCGGCTCCCGTCGTCTTCACGTAGCGCGCTCCCGGTGGCAGCGTGTCGTC
>CAUVMU010000247.1:0-3321 GCA_963552775.1 uncultured Eggerthellaceae bacterium
CGGCATCCCCAAGGTCCGACGGAACTCGCTCGGCAGCATGCCGACCTTGCGCCTGGACAGCGCCGAGAAGCGGGCCGCGGAGCTGGACCGCCACGACGAACTGTTGGCGCGCGGCGGCAAGTACGCCCGCATGTGGGCGGCCACGGATGCGACGTGAAAAGCCCGAAGTGCACACAAGTAAGGAATTCAACGCGCGGAAAGGCGCACGCGAGGCGACCGAGAAGTACCTGGACCACAAGGGCTACGAGACCGTCGAGCACCCGCCGCGCACCCAGTAAGCAGACACGAAACGCTGCGCTTCGAACTCGACATCCAGGTACAAACGGGCACAAGCAATACGCGGGCATAAGCAATACGCGGGCGCACATGAAAAGGCGGGCCTGGAAATGAACCGCACCTCCGGAACTCGAACTTCCATTTCGAAGTCCAAGTTCCGGGGTGCAGTTCACAAAGGACCCGCCTTCGGTGTTCTTTGGAGACGAAAGCCTACTTGACGGCCTCGATAGCCGCGTCCATGGTCGACTGCGGCACCGAGTACACACCGCCGAAGACGTAGCCCTTCACCACCTTGCCGGCGTTGGCTTTCAGCACCGTGTCGATGCAGTACGGGTCGTACGAGAACCCGTCACCGTCATGGGGTACCAACAGCAGGGCCGCACCGTTCTTGCCGCACAGAGCCGCGCCCGAAAGCGCGTCCCAGTAGCCGTTGCCGTCGGCGATGCCGAACGTGCTCGGCGTTGCATCGCCGGCCTTGATCTGGGCCTGCGCGAGAGCTGCAGAGGTCATCCAGGCGTTCTCGCCGCTCAGACGCGTCACGTTATCGGCAGGGATGCCGCCCTTGCTCGTCAGCGACGCTGCCGCAGCCTCGGATACCGAGTACACGCCACCTGCGATGATAGCCTTCGTGTAACCCTGCGCCTTGATATCGGCGAGCGTCGCCTCATCGAGCACGTTGTTGTCACCGGTCGCCAGATAGATCGGCATCTTGGACGCGTAGGACCACGGCGAGACCGAGAGCGCATCGTAGAAGCTCGAAGCCGTCGCGATGACGCATGTGTCGGATGCGGCCAGCGTGCGCGTCTGCTTCGCGACCGCCACGGCCGTTCCCGCAGCGTTTTCACCGCTCAGGCGCACGACCTTCGCGCCGAGCGCTTCAATGGCCGTCTTGACCTCGGCGGAAACCGAGAATTCCCCACCGCAGATGTACACGTTTTGAGCACCGAGGCGCTTGATCTGCGCAGCCGTTGCATCGGAAAGTCTAGAGCCGTTCGTCAGCAGCACAGGGCAGTTGTACGCACCGGCCAGCGAGGAGGCCGTCAGCGCGTCCCAGTAGCCATCGGCCGATGCCACGACCACGTTCTGGCAGGAACCATCGGCCCAACCCTCGGCCGCGATAGCGGCCATGGTGCCGAGGGCGTCATCGCCCGCAAGGCGTTCCCACGCCTGCTCCTCGGTCGCCGCCGACAGATCGACCTCGACCGGCGTCGAGGCGACGTTGCTCGCATTCCCCTTGCCTACCATCTCACTGAACAGGTAAATCTTATCGGTCGCCTTGTTGTAGTCGGCAGGCAGGGCGAACGTCGCCGTTCCCGCCGCCGCAGCCGCAGGGGCAGCCGTGCCGTAGCCCACCAGGGTTCCGGTCTTGTAGTCGCCGTCGCGAACGACCAGCGCCGACATCTGGGAGCCCTCGGGCGCAGACGCGGTGTAGTCGACGGAGACCCCCTTGCCCACCGTGCGCACGGCTTTTACGGTAACTTGGGCGCTCTCGTCGAGAAGCGTGAGCTTCCAAATATTGTCGACCGTGTATTCGGGGGCGACGATCGACGCAGGGAGCGCGCTCGCTGCAGGCGTGGTGAGCAGCACCTTGCTCGCATCGATGCGCAGGGCCGGGTCGGCCCCGATGTACGTGGACGTTGCCGGCATCGCAATGGGCGAACCCATGTACTCAGTGAAGCCCAGGTAGGACACGGTCACGGGCATGTTCATGAACTGACTGGTCGTAAAGACCGAGAGCGGAGCGGTGCGCGAAGCGTTCGAGTTGAACCCGTACTCAGGCTTCTTGTAATCGGCCAGATTCAGCAGGAACACCTTGTCCTGCGTGCTCCCGGAAACCGTGACATCGCCGTTAAAAGCGATCGAGTGCATCTCGACCGTCGACGTCGAAACGATGGATTTCTCGGCGTCGGAGAGCAAATCGTTGAAGTACGTGTCGTTCAGGTACGTGCGAACCTTGCTGTTCTCCCACGTGGCTATGAACTCCGTCGCGAAGTCGACGCCCGCATGGGCGCTATCCGTCGTGTCGTCCTCGGTCAGAACGTTCTCGGAAAGCAGCAGGCCCGAATCCTTGTCGAGAACGCGCCAGAGCGTCGTTCCCTTGCCGAGGTACACGCGACTGCCAGCCCAGGCCTTATCAGCGCCCTCTTCGTTCTTGAACGGGGCGTTGAATCCGGAAAGTCCCAGGTTGGCGGTCTTGCCCATCCCGTTGTTCTCGACGATGTACAGCGAGTCGAACGCGGACTGCAACTCGCCAAGAATCGCGTCGATGTCGGCCTGGGACGAGGTCTTGTCCGCAGCAACCCGCTTGGCGCGCTCGAGCACGGCAGCCAAGACGTTGAAACTGGCGGTCGTGTAATCCGCAGGCTTCAATTCGCTGACCTTAGCGATAGCAGCTTCGAGCTTGCGGAAGTCGGCCGTGGTGCGCACGGTGCTCCAGTCGAACTCGATGACGTGCTCTTTCTCCTCGCCGCCAACAGCGGTGACCAGGGCTTTGTACAGACCCGAGTTCGAAATATACGGCAGGTCGAACGTCCAGACCGCACCTCCCTCGTCGGTCTTGACAAGCTTCTGATTGTCCGCGGCGCTTCCATCGCGCTTCAGGAACACGGCGGAGTCGACGACGTATGAGCCCAGGAAATCGCTGTAGGGATTGTACTTCAGCGTAACTTTGATGACGCCTTCGGCGTCCACGTCGAAAACGGCCTCGTAGTTCATGGCATGCTTACCGGCGCTGTCCTGGTCCTTCACGTCGACGTAGTACTTCGTCCCGGCCTTGAAGGTGATTCCCGGATCGGCCTGCACGAGCGTATGGCGCGCGCGCTCGATTCCCAGCAGGGCGCTCACGAGACCAGGGGCTTCCGTGTCGTTGAGTTCGATTAAGGTATTGGCGATATCGAGAGAGTCTTTGAGGGGCCTGTAGGACTCCGGCGTGTAATCGGGCTCCGAAAGGGCGGCCGCTTTGGAAACGGCGTCCTTCAACGCAGCGAAAGCGGTCCCCTCCTCATGCAGGGAATCCCATTTGACGTGCACGATCACGTCGCGGTC
>CAUVMU010000248.1:0-3305 GCA_963552775.1 uncultured Eggerthellaceae bacterium
CAGCTGCGGCGGTTGGCGGGTTCGCCTTTATGTTGCAGCTCGTGGGCTATAACATCTGGGAGGCCGCCCCGTCGCGCAAGGAGATTCTGATTCAGGATATCGAATGGGGCGCGAGGGCCGCACGAGCCCAGCTCGAGGCCCGTGTATTCAAGGCGACGTACTCTGAGCTTTCCGCTACCGACCTGCGCTACCTTGAGGCCATGCTCGTCGATGCAGGCGACAGTAGAAGCGGCGACATCGCGAAGCGGATGGGGGTTTCCACCTCTCAGGCGGCGCAGTATCGCCGACGCCTGATAGAGGCGGGCGTTATCGGGGAGAGGCGTCGCGGCGTGGTGGGCTTCGACCTGCCGTATTTCAAGGAATACCTGCTCTCTCTGCGTTGACGGCCTTTCGCTTACGCCGTATGAGAGGCGGGCCGAGAATGAAGTTCGGCCCGCCTCTTTCCGTCTGCGCGAGAGCGCGTCTACAGCAAATGGGAGCGCAAGTAGTCGCCGTCGCGCGGCGACAGGTAGGCGGGCGCGATGTCGAACACGGTGCGCGCTCCGGTCGCACCTTCCCGCGCCAGGCGCGCGACGGCGCGCGCGTAGGCTACGAGGACGCCGGCGGTGAACTCGGGGTTGGAATCGAGCTTGAGCGAGTACTCGATGACGAAGCGGTTGCCGGTTGCGGAGCGCCCGCTGCGCAACACGAACCCGCCGTGGGGGATGCCGGCGTGGTCGCGGTCGAGCTCCTCCTGCGAGATGAAGTTCACGGTGGTGTCGTACTCGTCGAAGTAGTTCGGCATGTTCACGATCTCGTCGGTGATGCGCGCCGCGTCGGCGCCCTCTTCAAGGACGACCCAGCATTCGCGCGTGTGCTTCTGGCGCGTGGTCAGCTCGGGATTCTCGCCCGAACGTGCAGCTTCGAGCGACTCCTCCACGGGGATGGTGTACTGCTTGGCGTCGGCGACGCCCTCGATGCGGCGGATGGCGTCGGAGTGTCCCTGGCTCACGCCGCGGCCCCAGAACGTGTAGTCGGCGCCTTCCGGAAGAAAACAACTGCCGAACAGCCGGTTCAAGGAGAACAGGCCCGGGTCCCATCCGCAGGAGATAAGGGCGACGTGCCCCGATTCACGTGCGGCCTCATCGACGGCGGCGAAGTGGGCGGGGATGTTCGCGTGCGTGTCGAAGCTGTCGACGACGTTGTACTTCGCCGCCCAGCGCGGGGTCTGCTCGGGCAGGTCGGTCGCGCTTCCTCCGCACAGGACGAGCACGTCGATGTCGTTTTGCGCCGCTTCGTCCAAATCGCTTGCAGGGCGGACGGTGACGCCTGCAGTGGCGGGCGCGATGCTCGCCGGGTCGCGGCGGGTGAACAGGACGGCGAGTTCGAGGTCGTCGTTCTGCCGTATGGCGGCCTCGACTCCGCGGCCGAGGTTTCCGTATCCGAGAATGCCGATGCGTACGGTCATAGGTTCTCCTAGTCTCGCGTGTGCGTTTCGCGGTGCGCAATCAGCATAGGCCAAGCAGGCTTGCGCAAGGCGCGGCTCGCGCGAACATCCAGCGCACGTTCATACGGCGGAAACGCGCTCGAAACAGAATCGCGACGCCGTGCGGGCGCTCAGGTCGCCCGGCTCCCGGAATGCTTTCGCCCTGTGCATGCGGATGCGCGCCCAAAGCGCAAATCGGGGCGGGAACCGCAAGTGCCGCCCTCGCCCCGTACATGCGGATTTGCGCCTCCATGCATGCGGATGCGCTTAGATTTTCTCAACGTTCTCAAACTTGTCAGGGCTGCCGTCCTCGCCGATTTCGGTAGGCTCGCCTACGGCGGTGAAGTCGTCGTAGTCGGCGGGCTCTACGGAGCCTTCGAGCTGGTCGAGCTCGACGGCGGCGATGCGGTTGTTCTTGAACACGTCGCGGTCGAGCATGCCCACGGTGTTGGCGATGCACGTGGTGACCACGCCGTCGCCGGTGACGTTGATGGCCGTGCGGCCCATGTCGAGGATGCGATCGATGCCCATGATCATGGCGACGCCCTCGACGGGCAATCCGATGGTGGAGAACACCATGGTTAGCATGATGGTGCCCACGCCCGGGACGCCCGCCGTGCCGATGCTCGCGGCCGTGGCGGTGACGACGACGGCGAGCAGGGCCGACGTAGGCAGATCGATGCCGAAGGCCTGGGCGGCGAACACGACGGCCGCCCCCTGCATGATCGCGGTGCCGTCCATGTTGATGGTGGCGCCGAGCGGGATGGTGAACGAGGTGACCTTGGGGTTCACGCCGATGCGCCTCTCGAGCGTCTCCATATTCAGCGGGATGGTGGCGTTGCTCGAACTCGTGGAGAACGCGAACACCATAACGGGCCAGAACTTGCGCAGAAAGTGCAGCGGGTTCAGGCGCGTGAACACGAACAGGATGAGCATGTACACCACAAGGAGCTGGATGGCCAGTCCCAGGTAGACCGTCCCGATGAAGTTGACCATGGGAAGCACGCCTGAGATGCCCAGGTTCGTGAACGTGCGCGTGATCAGGCAGAAGATGCCGATGGGGGCGACTTTGAGCACGATGGAGATCATCTTCATCATCACGGCGTTGAACTGCGTGAAGAAGCGGTTGACCGTGGCGACCTTGCGTCCGAGGCCGCCGAGGATGAAGCCGAGCAGCAGTGCGAAGAAGATGATCTGGAGCATGGTGCCGCTCGATAGGGCCCCGAAGATGTTCGTGGGGATGATGTTGAGCAGCACGTCGGAGAAGCTCTGCGACTCGACGGTCTTCGGCTCGACTTTCACGATGGAGTCCATGTCGAGGCCCAAGCCGGGGTTGGTGATGTGCGCGAGCACGATGGCGATGACGATGGCGATGGCCGTGGTGCACAGGTACATGGCGATCGTGCCGCCGCCTACCTTGCCGAGCATCTTCGGGTCGCTCATCGACGCGGCGCCGCATACGATAGAGCAGAACACGAGCGGAGCGACGAGCATCTGCATGAGGCGTATAAAGCCCTGGCCGAGCACGTAGCACACGCCTTCGATCAGATAGGCGTCGACCCAGGAGTCGGGCGGTACGATCTGGTTGCATATAAGTCCCACGACGACGCCCGCCAGCAGCGAGATAAGGATCCACGTCGTCATGCTCAGCTTTCCTCGTGCGCGCACCTCGCCGTCCGCAGGTGCGTCGCTGCGCTCTTCATTTGCAGACATATCGTTTGGTCTCCTTGGTCGAACCCGGACACGTGTGTTTCATTTTCTCATACGTGCGCGCTGTTTTGGCCCGCATGTACGACGCCGCAAGTGCGGGTCATGCGTTTCATCTTCTCATACGTGCGCG
>CAUVMU010000249.1:0-3298 GCA_963552775.1 uncultured Eggerthellaceae bacterium
CAGTCGGCTCTCCAGATTCCTACGGCGGAGAAGGAGGGCTCCGAGAAGGCGTCGCTGCGCGCGATAGGCGACAGCTTCAGGAAGATCGTGCTGGTGAGGGATGTCGTGAAGCCGCTTTACGATGACGAGGGCATTCTGACCATGAGCGTCTACGACTTCCTTCTCGGCGCGGAGCGCGACGAGCTCGATGCGATTCGATAGCGTATACTGGAACCCGAGAATCCAGGGCCTTCATGGCCGTATCTTTGGCCGCGCCCGTAAGGAGCGTCGATGTTCGACCAGATTACAACAGTTGTTATCACAGTGGCGATCGCCGCGCTCGTCGGCGGCGGTGCGTACCTCGTGCACCGCGCCCGCGCCTCGGCGCGCGAGTTCTCCCGACTTGCCTTCGGTACGGACTCGTTGCGCGAGGGAATCGAGCGCATGAATTACGAGCACGAGCACACCCCGAAATCCGTAAGTTCCGCTACGAGCCTGTACCTGCCGCGCATCCACGCCGATTTCCCCGAGTTCGATTTCGAGGATATGCGCGCCCGCGCCGAGAACGTGATCGTCTCCTACCTTATGGCGATAGACGCCCAGGATGCGAGTCTGCTCGTAGAGGGCTCCGACGAGCTTGTCGACGCGCTGCGCATGAAGATAGACCTGCTCAAGGATGCCCGTCAGAGCGAGCAGTACGACAAGGTCAGCGTCCACCGCACGGCCATCTCGCGTTACGAGAAGCGCGACGGCTGGTGCGCCGTGACGTTCCAGTCGTCTGTGCAGTACAAGTACGCGCTGTTCGACGACGAGGGACGCGTGCTCAAGGGCAACCCTGAAACATGGACCCAGGAACGCTTCAATGCGGTGGTGGTGTACCTTCAGGACCGCGACCTCATCGAGGGCTCCCGCAGCACGGCCTGGGGCCTGACGTGTCCGAACTGCGGGGCGGCCATCGAGAGCCTCGGTGCGAAGAAATGCGCGTACTGCGGCACGCCCGTGCGCGAGATAAACGTGCGGGTATGGGCCTTCCACAAGGTGGAGCGCGCCTGACGTCCGTTCGGGCAGGCGCGCTCCACAGAGGCGATGCCGCCGACGTTTTAAGCTTGCGCGACCTGCAGGGGCGCGAGGAATATGCTCGGCGCAATGCGCGCGACGCGCTCGCCTTCTCTGAGCCTGATGCGGTCGATTTTCAGCCCGAGCCGTTCGGCGGTCTCGATATCGGTTTCGATGAAATAGGAGAACACGAGGTCGTTTTCGGCTTTCCCGATGGAGAACGCCAGGAGGCGCACGTCGCGTTCATGCTGGACGGCTTGCTTGTCGAGCGGCATGACCGACTGGTCGAAGTAGGCTCGCACGGGCACGAATCCGTTGACGAACCCGGCGAACAGCACGGTCTTCGGACGCAGCCCTGCGAGACGGGACGCCTCCCCGATGCGCACGGCTTTCGCGCGTTCGAACCGGGGCAGGTCGAGGCGGCGCCGCGCACGGGCAGCGAGCGCGGCGGAGTCTTCGCCGGTAAGCGCTTCGTCTTCGAAAGGAGCGCAGAGCGCGCGCACGGTCTCGGGAACGGTGGCGTCCTTTCCGTACAGCTCGTGTGCGAGGAATTCGAGCAGCGCATCGCCCTTAAGGGCGTGCGCCCGGCGGGCGAGCTCCATCCCCTGGGCGTAAGCGTCAAGGACCGCGCTCAGACTTGCGCGTGCGTCGTCGCGTGCAGCGGGAGAGGCCCCCTCGGATGCACGTTCGAGCACCGAATCGAGGGCAAGGGACTGCGCCGTGCCCGCCGAGCGCAGCACGGCGAAGGCGTTGCTGCGGGTCAGGTAGTCCCCGAACCCGCACCAGCTGCGCCAGGCAACGGCGTCGTAGGGGTTCGCGCTCAGGTAAAGCGCGGTGAGCAGACGCGGAACGCGCGAACGCTCGAGGTCACGGATGTCGCCGGATGCGATTTTGCCATTGCGCGCTGCGTCGTGCGGCACCCCTGCAGCTGAAAGGGCGCGCCCGAGGTTGCTCGTCAACGCGCGGTGGGGCGTGACGAGGTACAGGTCCTCGGGCGTGCGGCCTTCGCCAAGCGCTGCGACCACCGTCGAGACGATGCGCCGTATCTCGTCCTCGGGCGTTTCCGAGGCGATTGCGCAAACCGACTCCGCGTTGCCCCCTGCGCTATTCCCCGCATCGTCCGCGGCGTTCGGCACCAGCGGCGCAGCCTGCAGTTTCTCGTCGGCGTACAGCGCGTTCACGGCGGAGGCGACGGCAAAGGAGCGATAACAGGTTTCCAGCCGCTCCACAACGGCGTGGGGGTTGACGGACAGAAGCTCGTCCGCTCCTGCGTCATACGGGTAGGATTCGAATGCCTCGACGCATCCTACGGGATCGCAGGCGACGGCAAGCGACGTGCCCGCCAGTAGGTTCGCGACCATCTGCGATGCGCGGGAGAGCAGCTGGTAGTCGTCAACGATCACGTACGGGCGCGTCAAATTCGCGCGCGAGCGCGCGTCGGCGCGAAGGAAGGAGACGCACAGGTTGGCCAGTTCGGGCTCGGCTATGCCCCGCATGAACCCGAGGCACGATTTTAGAAGCGAGAACACGTTCTCCTCTTCCGACGAGAACAGCCAGGTTTCCCGATTGTCGTCGGCCAACTCGGTCATGCCGCGGAAGAAGAACTTCACCATCTCGCGCAAGCGCTTCGGCCGCAGCCCGCTTACTTTGAGGTCCTCCATGAGGAAGTCCATCTCAAACGGGGCGAGCAGGCGCGCGTCGCGTCCCGTGCAGGCGGCGGCCGCCGGGTCGGCGAGCAGGTCGAGCTCGAGTTCGCGCGGGGTGATGATGCGCACGTCGGCGGCATGAGGCGTGCGCTCTGCAAGCGTGTGGGAGAACAGCTTCGCGGCATCGGGCGTGGCGCACAGCACGAGGATGTCGGTGGCGGGGATGCCGTCCGCGAGCAGCCGAGCGACGTGGTCGAGCAGGCGCGCGGTTTTCCCGGTGCCGGGACCCCCGCTGATGAGGCGCACGTTGGGCGTGCTCGGGACAAGGGGAACCGTAAGTCCCGGAATCGGCGTGAAGGAGGGGGTCGCCTCTTCTGTTTCGGTTGCCATATGGCTCCTTTCCGCATCAACGCGAAGCCGGGGCGAGCGTTGCGAACGCGCCGTTCGCCCCGCCTTCGCGTACGTCTCTTCCTACCGAGCGGTACCCGGGCAGAAGGCGGTTTGTCCCCTTTCACCCTTGCCAAGCCGCCTTCTGCCCGGCATCTGGAGCGTTCCAGATTCGCGTGTTTCCGCGCCCGAGGGCTTTGGGCTTCGGGACGCCCCGGGGGCCCCCCGGC
>CAUVMU010000250.1:0-3277 GCA_963552775.1 uncultured Eggerthellaceae bacterium
ACCTCGTTCGAGGAGAGGGCGCCGAACTACGCGAAGCGGGTCATCCCCACGCGTCCCGTTGATGAGCCTGTGCAAAGCAAGCAAGGCGACCCGTCTATGGCAATGGATGTTGAAGAGCAGATGGTGTACCGCTCGTTTTTGGGCATCTGACTCGGCTCTTCGCCGTCCAGGCGGCTTACGCCCTCGATGGTGTACCGCTCGTTTTCGGGTCTGACTCGGGCTGGGCGGAATCCAGAGCCCCAGCCCCGTTTTCTCTTCGAAACCGATCTCCTTGAACTCGGAGGCGACCGGGGAGCCGAACAGCCTGAGATCGTTCACCATGTTGACGACGTTGCGCTTGATGGCGGGTAGGTTGCTCTCGTTGACGCCCGACATAGTTGGACGATGGGGGTGGTACGGAAAAACCGTGCCACCCCCTTTGACGATGGCGTAAAATCACGGTAGACGCTTTTCCCGTTCAGGGGAAGCGAGACGGGTCCACGGTGCCGGGCGGCAAGTTTGCCTGTGCCCACGGTGCCTGACGGCAAGTTTGCCCGCGTGCTTCTCTATTACGGGAAGGTGTCAGTTCGACGCACACAGCATGTCCGTTTGGCACTCGACAACGATGAGTGCTAGCATATCTCGAAACCAGAGAACACGTAAGAGACAGGAAACGCTATGTCATTCGAGAAGTTCACCGACAAGGCCCGCAAGGTGCTTGTCCTGGCGCAAGACGAGGCGCGCGGCCTGCATCAGCCCTATGTGGGCACCGAGCACCTGCTGCTCGGCCTCATTCAGGAACGCGACGGCCTTGCCGCGCAGGCGCTCGACCGTCTCGGCGTGAAGCACGATGCCGTCGTGCAGGAAATCCGCCAGGTCGCGTCCATCGACGAGTCGGCCGATGTGTCGGGGCACCTGTCGTTCACGCCGCGCATGAAGCGCGTGCTCGAGAACGCGCTGCGCGAGGCCATGCAGATGGGGCAGAGCTACATCTCGACCGAGCACCTGCTGCTCGGCATCGTTCGCGAGGGGGAGGGCACGGCGCTCGACGTGCTGGCGCGCCTGAACGTCTCCGGCGACGACGTGCGCAGTGCCCTGAACGACCTCGTGGGCCAAAGCCCCGTGTACGCGGGCCGCAACCCCTTCTCGCAAAGCCAGCACGGCAGCGACAGCATGCTCAAGGAGTTCGGCACCGACCTGACCAAGAAAGCGCGCGAGGGCAAGCTCGACCCGGTTATCGGCCGTGCGGGCGAAATCGAGCGCATCATGCAGATCCTCTCGCGCCGCCAGAAGAACAACCCGCTGCTCATCGGCGAGCCGGGCGTGGGCAAAACGGCTGCGGTCGAGGGCCTAGCCCAGCTCATCGTTTCGAACCAGGTTCCCGATATCCTGCGCAACAAACGCGTGATCACCCTCGACGTCTCTGCGCTTGTGGCCGGTAGCAAGTACCGTGGCGAGTTCGAGGAGCGTCTGAAGAAGTGCATCAAGGAGGTCGTGGACGCAGGCGACATCGTTCTGTTCATCGACGAGATGCACACGCTCATCGGGGCGGGTTCGGCCGAAGGCTCCATCGACGCCGCAGCCATCCTGAAGCCGCCGCTGTCGCGCGGGGAGATTCAGGTCATCGGCGCGACGACCATCGACGAGTACCGCAAGCACCTCGAGAAGGACTCGGCGCTTGAACGGCGCTTCCAGCCCATCATGGTGGGCGAGCCCAACGAGGAGCAGACCGTCCGCATCATGAAGGGCCTGCGCGACCGTTACGAGGCCCATCACAGCGTGCGGTTCACCGACGAGTCGCTTCAGGCGGCCGTCACGCTGTCGACCCGCTACATCCAGGACCGTTTCCTTCCCGACAAGGCTATCGACGTCATCGACGAGGCAGGGGCGCGCATGCGCATACGCAACATGACGCTCCCGCCCGAGCTGCAGGCGCTCGACGAGGATTTGCGCCGGGTGAAGGGTCAGAAGGAGGAGGCTATCGCCGCGCAGGATTTCGAGCGCGCCGCCCAGTTGCGCGACGAGGAGAGCACGCTCAAGGAAAAGCGCGAGACCGCCCAGAAAACCTGGGAGGAGGAGTCTAGGAAGACCGTTCAGGAAATCACGGTCGAGGACATCGCCGACGTGGTGTCCATGACCACGGGCGTTCCCGTTTCGAATCTGACCGAGGCCGAAACCGAGAAGCTTTTGCGCATGGAGGGCGTGCTGCACGAGCGCGTCGTAGGCCAGGAAGAGGCCGTCACGGCGCTGTCGAAGGCCATCCGCCGCTCGCGTGCGGGGTTGAAGGACCCCAAGCGCCCTGCCGGGTCGTTCATCTTCTTGGGCCCCTCGGGCGTGGGCAAGACCGAGCTCGCCAAGGCGCTCGCGGAGTTCCTGTTCAACAGCGAGGATGCGCTTCTGTCCTTCGACATGTCGGAGTACATGGAAAAGCACACGGTGTCGCGCCTGGTCGGCTCGCCTCCGGGCTACGTCGGCTACGACGAAGGCGGCCAGCTCACCAAAGCCGTGCGCCAGCGTCCCTACTCGGTCGTGCTGTTCGACGAGATCGAGAAGGCGCATCCCGATGTGTTCAACATCCTGCTGCAGATCCTCGAGGAGGGCCGCCTGACCGACGGCCAGGGCCGCACGGTCGACTTCCGCAACGCGGTCATCATCATGACGTCGAATGTCGGCGCGCGTGGCATCTCGCAAACGCAGACGCTCGGATTCTCGGGCGACGCGGACTCGGGCCTGTCCGACAAGGAGATCCAGAGCCGCGTCATGTCCGAGCTGAAGAAGCTGTTCCGGCCCGAGTTCCTGAACCGTCTCGACGAGATCATCGTGTTCAAGTCGCTGACGGAGGAGCAGATTGTCAAGATCGTGCACCTGATGGTGGGTGATTTGCGCGAGCGCATGATCGAGCAGAACATGTCCATCAACCTGACTGACGAGGCATGCCGCGTCATCGCCCGCGAGGGGGCCGACAAGGCCTTCGGCGCCCGGCCCTTGCGCCGCGCTATCCAGCGCCTGCTCGAGGATCGCTTGTCCGAAGAGATTCTCGAGGGCAAGTGGTCGTCCGGGTCGATCGTCGACGTCGACGCGAAGGACGGGGAGCTCGTGTTCTCGAAGGGCACGGGAGCCATACCTGAGCCGCGCAAACGTGATAGCATAGCGAAGGAAGCCGAAATCCTTCTGAAGGGCTACAACCTGAGTAACGCAAGCGTTCCCGCGGGAGGCCTCGCTTCGGGGGGAGCCGCAGACTAAGCGCGCTTGTATCGGCCGCCCTCGGCTCGCGCCGGGGGCGGTTTCACGTTGTACG
>CAUVMU010000251.1:0-3268 GCA_963552775.1 uncultured Eggerthellaceae bacterium
GAAATCGGGATTGTGTATAGGTGCTGGCCAAAAATCGGGATTGTGTATAGGTCCGGAAACCCCCCTGCGGCGCCTCGAAACGCAGGCGAGCCCGTGAGCTGGGATTTTGCGAGAGCACCTGTGCGGCCGCATCGCGGCGAGGCAGGGAGGCCCCCGATTTCCGCCTGAAACCTATACACAATCCCGATTTTTGGCCACGAGAGAACATTCCGTCCGCAACGTCGATCCTATCATCCTTATCGATTTCGCCTTTTTGGGCGCGCGTCGGTTGCGATGGGCGCAAAAAACGCCCCGAGCTTCACCTCGGGGCGTAAAGAGCTGCAATCGCGTCTTGCAGTTGCGAACATCGTATGCGCATCTGGAACGGTTGCCGTATTCGTGCGGTGCCCGGTGTTGGACTGCTCGCGAGTTCGGGGCGAGGCTCCATGCACAGGTACGGGCTCGAGCAGATGCGGGTTGCGATTCGTATTAGTCGGCTTCGAGGGCTGCAACGACCTCGTCGGTCATATCCATGGTGTGGTAGACGTTTTGAAGGTCCTCCAGGTCCTCCAGTTTGTCGATGAGGCGCATGACCTTGGGGGCGTCTTTGGACTCGACCTGTGTCGGCGTGGTGGGAATCATGGTCAGCTCAGCGCCGTGCGTTGCGATGCCGCCCGCTTCGAGCGCGTTCTTGGTGGACATGAGGGCAGTCGGTGCGGTGTAGATGATCCACTCCTCGCCTGCGTCTTCGTAGTCCTCCCCGCCCGCATCGGCTACGGCGAGCATGAGCTCGTCCTCGTCGGAGCAGGCCTCTTTCAGCACGGTAATCTGGCCGCGGCGCTCGAACTGAAACGCGACGGAGCCGGACGTGCCCAGGTTGCCTCCGCTGTGGTTGAATGCGGCGCGCACATCGGCAGCGGTACGGTTGCGGTTGTCGGTCAGCGCCTCGCAATACACGGCGACGCCGGCCGGACCGTACCCCTCGTACACGACGGTCTCGTAGCTTGCGGCGTCCTTGCCGGCGCCAAAGGCCTTGTCGATGGCGGTTTTGATCTTATCATTGGGAAGCGAGTAGCCCTTCGCCTTCTCGATGGCGGCAGCAAGGGCTGCGTTGTTGTCAGGGTTGGGGTCGCCGCCCTCGCGAGCTGCTACGGTGATAACGCGCGTAAGTTTGGAGAACAGGGCCGAGCGCTTTGCGTCCTGCGCGGCCTTGCGATGTTTGGTGGTAGCCCACTTTGAATGCCCTGACATACGGTTCCTTCCGATAGCGCAAATACCAACAAATTATGCTACCACAGGTCGGCCTTTCTTTTTCAAGCACCACGAGACCTCCCGACCCAAGCACCACGAGACCTCCCGACTGCGGGGCGCCCGGGGTGCGCAGGGCGCCCGGGGCGCGCATTGAGGTGCAACGGGGTGCGCAGGGCGCCCGAAACGCTGCAAGGTGCAACGGGGTGCGGGGCGCCCGGGGTGCGCATTGAGGTGCAGCAGGGTATGCAGGGCGCCTGAAACGCTGCGAGGTGCAGATAAACGGGCTTTGTGAGTGTGGCTGCCGAGCGCGTTTGGGTGAGGTTGCGGATAGCACGGACGGCAACGCCTATGATGGCCGGCGCGGCTGCCGAGCGCGTTTGGGTGAGGCTGCGGGGCGCAGTCGCCTGGTTCGCGCTGGCGGGGTAAAACTGCCAGAGCGACTGGGGCGCTGAAGGGTCGGTTGACGTGCAAAGCGAAGGTGCGAGCTCGATGTAATGTACAAAGTTGAGAAGCGAAATTTCGCGAACTGGGAAAACTCTGCGCGAAACGCCGAATTACGCAAACTTTGTACGCTAGTTTGCTGGATGGGCGCTTCAATCGCGGCATCTGTTACGTTAGCGGGGCTTTCAGTCGCTTTCGCCCCGCCGTGATCATGAGGGCAAGGCGGTGCTCCGACTGGATAATCCGTGAGCCGCAACGGAGCCCGCGCGCAGCGTAATGCGCAGGATGCAAGGGTCTGCACTGCGGACCGTATGGGCGTTCGCGGCTTCGCTCGCTCGCGCTCCGTCCGCGTCCGCGTCCGCGGCCGTGCTCAGTGCCCTGCCAGTGCTTGGTGATGTGCGCTCAGCTCCGTCCGCGTCCGCGTCCGCGGCCGCCATCTCGCCCGCGGCCGCCATCTCGCCTGCAGCCTTCCCGCTCGCATCTGCAGTCACGCTCGGCACCCCGCCAGCCGCTGTAGGACGAAGACCAGCCGCTGCAGGACGAAGCTCGGCCGAAAGTTCGAATCCCATGCGGTGCGCGAGCTGGGCCGCTGTCGTTAGGCCCAGCCCCGACCCGCCGGCACGTCGGGAGGCGTCGGCTCGGTAGAAGCGGTCGAACAGCCGCTCGACCTCGAGCGATCCGGGGTCGGCAACCTCGTTTTCGAAGGCTATCTCGACCGCTCCGTCCGAGGACAGCCTCTGGGATATGCACGGCGAAGCGGCCCCGTGGCGCAGCGCGTTGGACACCAGGTTCTCGAATATACGCGTCAGGGCCTCCTCATCGGCCGAAACCGTGCAGGTCTCGTCTTCGAACAACACGATCGGCTGCCACCCGCGCTCCTCGAACTTCGGGTAGTGCCCCACGAGGACGCGCGAGAGCAGGGGCGCGACGGCGATATCGCGCAGGTCGAGCGCAGTGTTGGAATCGAGCGATTTGACGTATGCGAAGAGCTGGTCTACGAGGTAGTTCGCATCGTCGAGCCGCGCCTGGGCCGCTTCGAGATAGACGTCCGCCTGCTGGGGGTCCGCTTCGGAGACGGCGAGCTGCACGTACCCTTTCGCGCCGGAAAGCGGCGTGCGGATGTCGTGGGAGAGGGCCGCCAGGTCGCGTTGGAAGGACGAGGCGCGCCGGTTGGCGGTTATACGAGCGCTCTGTGCGCTGTCGAGCTGGTGGTTGATACCGATCGCCAGCTCTCGCACGTCGCTTCCGCCCATCTCCACGGTGACGCGTTCGTTGCTGTGCTTGTCGCGCGTGAGGAGAAGGCGGGCGATGCGGCCGAGCTCCCTGCGGTAGCGGCATCGCGTGAGCAACGACCCTGCAACCGCCCCTGCAATGAGAGCGACCGCGAAGACTGCGACGACGAGAGAGGCGTCCACGTTAGATGTCCTTCTTTCGGGTTGCCGAGAGAGATATCGCGCTGAAGGCAAGGACGCACACGAGGCCGGTGATCAGAACGTGGCCCCATGTCTCGCTCGTCGAGAGGATACTCGATCCTTGAGCGGTCAGGGAAAGGCTCGAGAGCGGTAACCAGCTGAGGGCATCGGCGATGATGGAGACT
>CAUVMU010000252.1:0-3257 GCA_963552775.1 uncultured Eggerthellaceae bacterium
CGCCTCGACGGGCGGAGTTGTCGAGGCGCATTTTCGCGCAAGGCTATGACGGATGCCCGTAAGCCCGTAAGCCCGCATGCCCGCATGCCCGTAAGCCCGCATGCCCGTACGCCCTAGGCGAGCAGTTTCTTCGCTTGCGTCTCGAGCCGCGCGAGCAGATCGGTCGCTTCCTCATCGGTTGCGCCCTTGGCGAACAGGTAGGCTTTAATTTTCGGCTCGGTTCCGCTCGGGCGCACGATGAGTTTGTTCTCGCCCGCCAACCCGAACTCCACCACGTTTGCCGCAAGCAGCCCGTTCACGCCGCCCGCGTAGTCGACAACGCGCTCAACTGTGCATCCACCCAGTTCGGAAAAGGCGTTCGTCCGCAGCGATTGCATGATGTCGCGCATGCGGGCCGACCCGTCGGCGCCGGGATAGGACAGCGAGAGGGTTTTGTTGCGGTAGAACCCGTACTCCTGGTACAGCGCGCGCATGGCTTCGACAAGGCTCATGCCGCGCCGTTTGTAATACCGTGCCATCTGGCAGATGAGCAGCGACGCGTTCACCGCATCCTTATCGCGCACATGGGACCCGCTCAGATACCCGTAGCTTTCCTCGAAGCCGAACAGGAAGCGGTCCGCCTCGCCCGCCCGCTCAAGCTGCCCGATGATATCGCCGATGTATTTGAACCCGGTCAGCACGCGTCGCACCTCGAAGCCGTACCGTGCGGCGAGCGCGTCCACCATCATCGACGACACGATTGTGGTCACCGCGATGCGCCGGTTCAGGTCCTCCCCGCGCTCGGCGCTGCATCGAGCCAGGTAATCGAGCAGCAACACGCCCACTTCGTTGCCCGTGAGCAGCGTGTAGTCGTCTTTGTCGGCAACGGCTATGCCCACGCGGTCGGCGTCGGGATCGGTCGCCAGCAGCAGGTCGGGGTTTTCGCGCCTGCACACCTCAATACCCAATTCAAGGGCCTCGCGAATCTCGGGGTTGGGGTAGGGGCAGGTGGGGAAGTCGCCGTCCGCTTCGCCCTGTCGAGGCACGACGGTGACGTTTGCGATTCCGCCTCGCTCGAGCACGGCGCTGACGCACTCGAGCCCAGCTCCATGCAGCGGCGTGTAGACGACGGAAAGCTCGGTCGCGGCATCCTCGGGCGATGCGGCGGACAGCTCGCACACCGCGTCGATGAAGCGCTCGAGCGTGTCGTCTTCGATAATCCGGATAAGCCCTCGTTCGACGGCTTCGTCGTACGGGAGCGCTTTGACATCGGAGAAGGTGTCGACGGCGGCAATCGCCTCGGATATGTCATGCGCCGCCTGGGTGGTTATCTGGCACCCGTCGGGACCGTAGGCTTTGTAGCCGTTGTAGGGCGCGGGGTTATGGCTCGCCGTCATGCAGATGCCGCCCGAGCAGCCCAGGTCGCGCACGGCGAACGAAAGCGCCGGCGTCGGTTCGATGCGTGGGTAGAGGTGCGCGACGATCCCGTTCGCGGCCAGCACTTCGGCCGCATGGCGAACGAACTCTTCGCCCTTGTGACGGCTGTCGCGCGCAATCGCCACAGACGGGCTCTCGAAGTGCGCGTTCAGGTAGTCGGCGAATCCTTGCGTCGCACGGCCCACGGTGTAGACGTTCATGCGGTTCGTGCCGGCGCCGATGACGCCGCGCAGTCCGGCGGTGCCGAACTCGAGGTCCTGGTAGAAGGCGTCGTTTACCGCTGTGGCGTCGCCGCTCTTCTTCATGCGGGCGAGCTCGGCTGCGAGCTCGGAATCGGTCGCGTTTGCGAGCCAGGTCTCAAGAAGGTCATTGACGTCGGTCATCGTGCGCCTTTCTCTGCGGTGATGCTCCATGCGAGCAGTTCTCGCGGGTCTTCTATTATCGCTTTGACGCCGCGTTCGCGCAAACAATCTACAGGCTGGTAGCCCCACGTGACGCCGATGGGGAAGGCCCCTGCTGCGACGGCGACGTCCACGTCTCCCGCAGAATCGCCAATATATATCGCTTCATCTGGTGAAACGCCGAGCTCCGCCAGCATGCGCAGCAGCCCGGTCGGATTAGGTTTGCGCGGGTAGTCCGCGCTTTCCCCATGAACGGCATCAAAGGTATTGGGCAGGTAGGCGGCTATGACGTCCTGCGCTCCCGCATCGAACTTGTTCGACAAAACGCCCAAGCGCGCTCCTCGTTCGCGCAGTTGGGAGAGGGTCTCCTCTATATGCGGGAAAGGCCTGGTCAGTTTATGCCCGTAGGTCGGATACAGGCTCTTCCAGCGCACGAGCGCCGCATCGGCGGCCGTTTCGGGGGTGCCTGCGGGCACGGCTTGCAACATGAGCGAGCGCGCCCCGTTCCCTACGAAACTGAGGATCTCGGCGTCGGTGCGCGGCGGGTAGCCGGAGGCTTCGAGCGTTGCGTTCGTGAGCGCGACCAGATCGGGCAACGTGTGGAGCAAGGTTCCGTCCAGATCGAAGATGAACGCTTTGAAAGCAGGTCGTGCGAAGGCGCCCTCCATGGCCGTCCTTTCTGCGAGAGGTATCGTTTTCCTGCGAGGCCCCGATGCGCTCGCATTGAATGTTTCACGGCAAACATGCAGTTCAGCAGCGTGGTATATGAAAAGACCGACCTTCTGTGAAGATCGGTCCGACAACTCGGTGGAGCGGGTGGCGGGACTCGAACACGCGAACGCGAGCTTGGGAGCCTCCTCCCCGGCTCTTTCCGCGCGACACCTGCATGCGTCTACGAAACAATAGTACCAGGTGAAACGGGTGTTCGCGCAAAACAGACGAAACGGGCATATTCCCAGACGGGACGGCGAAACGCCGATTTCCCCGTCTCCGCTCCGCGCTCATCCCGTCTTTCGGGTATTTGCGAAGCCTGTGCGCTCTCTTGAAACAGACGCTCTGGCCCCCTGATGTGGAAAACCGCAGAAGGGAGGGTTCGTCATGCCATGCAGAACTATCGCCGTAGACGCTAATCAATCACCGCTAACGAGGCTTTCGCGGCGAACCTCGGCGGGGTCTTGGAACAGGTTTAGATGAAACCAAGGCCGGTCCTGCTGGGACCGGCCCTTGCAAAGGCCAGTTCCAGCAGGACCGGCCCTTGCAAAACCTTGCGGTTTTTGAATCTGAGATTATGATGACGGCCATATCTGGCACCGTCAATAGTTCTTGGCTCTTGAGGTAATTCATACCGCCTTGTCAATTGCGCTTATCGTAGCCACGAGGCTTTACTCTGAAATTACTCTGAAATTTCTTCCGGAGTAATTTCAGAGTACTGCTTTGGGT
>CAUVMU010000253.1:0-3232 GCA_963552775.1 uncultured Eggerthellaceae bacterium
CAGGGCTACGAATAGCAGGCGCCCGGCGAGCAGAACGACGTCTATCACAGGCTACTCCTCGTTTCGGTCATGGGTCGTTTTAGCGGTGTGTATGCGTGCATGAGCGAGACGCGGCGGTTATCCGACGACGAACTCGAGGTCGGTCTTCCCGATGGTTACGATATCGCCGTTGTGCAGGGGTTGCGATGCTACGGGGACGCCGTTCACGAGCGTGCCGTTCGTGGACCCGCGGTCGGATACGGTCCACACGCCCTGGGGGGTCAGCGTGAGCTCGGCGTGCCGGCGGCTGGCGCTGATGTCCGGGACCACGATGTCGTTGCCGTTCTCGCGACCGATGGTCAGATGCGTTCCTGCCAGGTCGTAGCTTCGCTGGTAGGCGGCGTCGATCAGGCGCGCGCGCACGCGGCTTCGATCGGGTCGGCCTCCTTGAGACCCCGCAGCGTAGGCGATGGTGTTCGCACGCCCACCTGCTGCGCCGCCCGCGCCGCCCGCGCCTGCTCCTGCAGTGAAAGCGCCTGCGCCGAAAACCTCCGCACCGGCGGCCGCGCCTGCGCCCGCTGCGCCGACAGCCGCAGCTGCGCCTGCGGCCGCGCCGCGCGCTCTCTGCTTGTCGCGGCGGTCCTTGTCGCGGCGGTCCTCGAAATCCTCGCTGTTGAACGTGTACTTACCGTAGTCGATGGAGTAGTCTATCTCCTCATCGGGGACGTAGGGGAGCGGCGGCTTGCGGGCTGGCGCCTGGGCGCTGTCGGCGTAGTCCCCGAAGGGGTCGTTCGCGTAACCGCCTCGAATTTCCTGGTCGTCGGAGGCGTTCTCTCCGTATCCGTACCCGGCTTTCGTTTCGACGGGCGCCTCGCGCTCCGGGGCTCTGCGAGCAGGGTGCTGCCCGGTCTGTCGGCGCTGCGCCGGCGCCTGCTGCGCGCGTGCCGGCGCGATGCCGTAGCGCTCCAGTTCCTCTTGGCGGAGCTGCGCCACAATGGGTGCGGCGACCAGCTCGGCGATCACGTCGAACTTGCCGTGCTTCAGTCCATCGTCGACCACGAACCGCACGAGGGGCGTTCCGTCCATGGCCAGGCCGTCTTCGGCTGCCCTCGCCTTGAGGTACGTTTCCGTCTCCCCGGCGAGCGTCGGATAGTACCCGAACAGCCGCTCGTCGTCGTCGGGGTTCACGAGCACGGTGTAGAGTGTGGGGGCGAACTGCTTTCCCGCGCCGACCATAGCCTCGCGCCGCATCTGCTTTTCGGCTTTCTTGGCTATCTGTACTGGCGAGATGGGGGCGTCGAACATCTTGTTTGCCGCGCCTTCGAGCGTATCCTCCATCTTGTTCTCGAAACGAGAGAAAAGACCCATTGCTTCTCCTAGCTGTGAACTCGGCGGGTCCGGAGTGGCTGTGTGCCGAAACAACGCCGTGGGCAGAGGTTATCACTACCGGATATTGCCACAAACGCTCCCGTTTCGTGCGCCTGTTACGCAAACACCACGGTTTTAATAGCTCGTCCGCCGCTCTTTGGGCTACTATGAGCGCGCAACCAGTTCGCATTTTGAAAGGGAGTTCGATGGAGACCCTTGATCGGTCGTTCGAGCAGGAGACGATGCTCGTCTATCCCGCTCAGGTCCACCTGAAGAACGGGGACAGCTTCTTCGAAGACGAGGACGTGCAGGTAGAGCACACGCTTGACGTCTACGTCGACGGCGAGTTGTCCATGCGCATCGTGTGCACGCCGCAACATATGGTCGAACTAGTAATAGGTCGCCTGTTCACGGAGGGGTTCATCAAGAGCGCCGACGATATCGAAATGGTTTACCTGTGCGAGTTCGGCACGAAGGCGCGCACGCTCTTGAAGGAGAAACGCGGTGAGGCGGTTCCGGTTTCGGCCCCTATCGTGCCGACGTGCTGCACGGGGAACAAGGTGTTCGCGACGGTCGAGGCGTTCGAATCGGACCTGCGACCGGTCGTTCCCATCCCGTGGACGCCTGAGTGGATCTTCAACATCGCCGACCGTTTCTCCCACGACACCCCCATGCATCGGCGGACGTTCGGCGCGCATAGCTGCTTTTTGTCGGTCGGCGAAGAGATCTTGTACTGTTGCGAGGATTTGGGGCGCCATAACGCGTTCGACAAGGTCATCGGCTGTGCACTGCAGGACCATGTCGATCTGTCGCAAGCCGTTATATACACGAGCGGACGTTTACCGGTCGATATGGTGACGAAGGCTATAAAGGCGGGCATTCCCGTGCTGGTATCGAAGGCGGTCCCCACCGATTTGACCGTCGAGCTGGCGCGGCGCTTCGATTTGACGCTCATCTGCGCCGCCCGCCCCGATTCCATGAAGGTGTACCACGACCCCACATGGGAGCGCACCCCCCAGACGGAGGGCGAGTGGAAGGTGTCGCGCCTGTTCGACGTCGATGCCGAGGTGGGGGGCGGGCGGCCGTAGGGCCGCACGTCCGACGGGTCGGCGGTTGCGGGCGCGAACGGTGCGCGGGCCGCGGCGGTTGCTGCGGCATGGGCCGCTGGCGCCGCGCGGCACGTCACCCGGCTGTCATCGCGGTACGGCCACGTGCTACCAGGTCAGGGGAGCATTATCGGCGAGCAGGTCGAGCGTCCACTGCGCTGCGACCATGGAGCCTTTCACCAGAACGCTTTCATCGACGTTGTAGTAGCAGCTGTGCTGCGGGTGTACGCACCCGAGCTCGGCGTTGCGCGCTCCGATGAACGCGAACACGCCGGGCACGCGGTTGAGGTATTCGGAGAAGTCCTCGCCGGACAGCGTGCCGCGATAACTCGCGACGGCCTGCTCCCCCAGCACTTTGACCACGGCCTTTCGTGCGGCCTCGGCGCAGCCCGGGTGGTTTTCGAGGCCGGGGTTGCCGTTCTCATACGTAAACGATGCGGTGGCGCCGAGCGCCGCCGAGATGTCCTCGGTGATCCGCTCCATACGTTGCGGAACCTCGGCGCGCATGGATTCGCTCCAGGTGCGGATGGTGCCGGTGAGCCAGGCCGACCCTGCGAGGATATTGCGCGCCTCGCCGGCGTGGAACTCTCCGACCGTGATGACAATCGGCTCGAACGGGGATACATCACGGCTGACCAGCACCTGGATGGCGTTGATGAGCTCTGCTCCCACCACGATGGCGTCGATGCCCTTGTGCGGCATCGACCCGTGCGCGCTCACGCCCTTGATGTCGATGCGGAACCAGTCGGTGTGGGCCATGCGCTGACCGGGCTCGCAGG
>CAUVMU010000254.1:0-3219 GCA_963552775.1 uncultured Eggerthellaceae bacterium
TACCGATTGGGGCGTATCGCCGAAGAGGTACGCGGGCGCCTGTCGGGCGCAGGTTCGCGCTCCGTCCCTTCGCCGAACGCCGCAAGCGCGGGGAGCCTGTCGGCCTATACGTTCGCGCCCGAGGGCTCCGACGGTGCGAAGGGCGTCGGAGCGGATGCCGTCCCCGTCGACGAGGATGCCCCCGTAGCGCTCGTCATGGTGCGCGGCAAGGACGCGCGGGCGGTCATACAGGGGGTCGCGTCCGCCGGCATGCGGGCCGTGGTACCGTACACGCGCGACCGAAAAGCAGCCTCCTACCTGCGCTTTGCCCAGGGTACGGTCTGTTTGGGGGAGCGTTACAGCGATGCGCTGTTCTCGAACGCCTACGCCGTGCTCGAAGCGGCCCGCGCATGCGGGGCTTCCGTCGTGTTCCTGTGCGACGAGGCGATGGCGCTCGCCCGCGTCGATGCGTTCCTCGCCTGCGCCCAGGATCGGAGCCTTGCGGTGTTCTCAGCGCTCGATCCAGCGTCCCCGGCGCTCGGCTGGACGCCGTGCGCGACCGAGCGCGAGCTTGCAGGCGAGGAGTCGTGGTGTACGTGCCGCGCGTGCGGCCTTTCGTTCGAGGAGTCGAGCCTTGCGAAGAGCTCCTACGTGTGCCCGTCGTGCTCGACGTACTTCCGTCTTACCTCATCGCAGCGTATCGATGACCTGCTCGATATGGGGAGCTTCGAGGAATGGGACGCCGTATCGGCGCAGAGCGACCCGCTGCAGTTTCCCGGTTATGGCGACAAGATCGCAAAGCAGCGCGATAAAACCGGTTTCGACGAGGCGGTTCGCACAGGCCGCGGGAAGATAGCCGGTCTGGACTGCGCGCTCGGCGTCATGGACTCGACGTTCTTCATGGGGTCGATGGGCCATGTCGTCGGCGAAAAGCTCGCTCGTATGGTCGACCGCGCGTGTGGCGAGCGGCTGCCCGTCATCATATTCTGCGCGTCGGGCGGCGCACGCATGCAGGAAGGCCTCGTCTCGCTCATGCAGATGGCTAAAGTCAGCTGCGCCCTCGAGCGCTTGGGCCGCGCGCGCCTGCCGTACTTCTCCGTGCTCACCGATCCCACGACCGGCGGCGTCACGGCTTCGTTCGCCCTGCAGGGCGATGTGATACTTGCCGAGCCGGGATCGCTTATCGGCTTCGCGGGCAAGCGGGTCATCCAGGATACGATTCGCCAGGAGCTGCCCGAAGGGTTCCAGACGGCGGAGTTCGCGCTCGAGCACGGTCTGATCGACGCCGTCGTCGCCCGCAGCGATCTGCGCGCGACGCTCGCGCACCTCATAGCCATCCACCGCGCGACGCTGCACAGCTCGCGCCGGAGGGAGGGCTTCGATGCGGCTTTGGCTTCGGCGGGCGTTGAAAGCGGCGTGCGAGCTGCTCCGTCGGGGGCCGATGGGATCATGCTCAGCTACGACTGCGTGTGCCGGACGCTTGAGAGCGGGCGAGCCACGTACAATCACGTTACGTTCGGGAGCGTGCCGCTCATCGACGACGGGGAGGCCCGCGAACAGGAAGCCTCGATTGCCCAGACGCTTGTCAAGCTGGTCGGCCAGGGCGTCTCGAGCGCGGCTACGGCGCATCGCGCCCGTGCGGCACGCAAGGTTGCGAGCCTTGATGCTGAGGATGGCTCGTCGCTCGTCGCGCAGGGACCTGGAAGTCCGAACGACGCCGCAACCCCTTCGGATGAGGCCGCTTCGCTATCCTCGGATGCTTGGGAGAGCGTTCAGCTGGCGCGTAACACGCATCGTCCGACGGCGCGGTTCTACATAGACCGGTTGTTCGAGGGCTTTATCGAACTGCACGGCGACCGTTCGTTCGGAGACGACGGGGCCGTGGTTGCAGGCGTGGGCTGGCTCGGCGGCCAGGTCGTCACCGTGATCGCTCAGGAGAAGGGCGCCGATTTGAAGGAGCGCGTGCGGCGCAACTTCGGCTGCCCGCAGCCCGAGGGATACCGCAAGAGCCTGCGCCTCATGCGCCAGGCCGAGAAGTTCGACCGGCCCATCGTCTGCCTCGTCGATACGCAGGGAGCTTTCTGCGGTGCCGAGGCCGAGGAACGCGGGCAGGGCAACGCCATCGCCGACAACCTTATCGCTATGGCCGGCTTGCGCGTGCCGGTGGTCAGCGTGCTGCTCGGCGAAGGCGGGTCGGGGGGCGCTCTGGCGCTCGCGGTTTCGAATAGGGTCGCCATGCAGGAGCACGCCGTGTACTCGGTACTCTCGCCCGAAGGCTTCGCATCTATCCTGTGGAAGGACCGCGCCCGCGCGCCCGAGGCGGCTGCCGTTATGCGCATGGGAGCGCGCCAGGTGCACGCTATGGGCATTGTCGATGCGGTGATTCCCGAGGGTCCGGGTGCGGCGCACGAGAACCCCGAGCGCGCGGCGGCCGAGGTGCGCGCGTATGTGGAGGAAACGCTCGAGGAGCTGAGCGCGCTGTCTGCAGACGAGCTCGTCGCGCAGCGCCACGAACGGTTCGCGCGTTTCTAGTGCTTCGCGGCGCGCGTGTTCTTTTGTGCTCTACGCCCCGATACGCCCCGATACGCCCCGATACGCCCCGATACGCACCCCGAACGCGGAAGCGCGCCGGACGCGCTCGGGGCTGCGGGTCGAGCGCTCTGAACCCTCGCCGTCGATTCCGCCGCGTCCTGCGCGCTTTTCAGGTTGCTCGCTCGCCGCAGGGCAAGTGCGCTATAATTTCACCCGTCTTAGGATTTTCCGTGCCGTCGTGCGCGTCGTGAAACGAGGGGCCATGTTCTGCGAAGATTTGACCGACGTCATCGAAGCCATCGAGCATAACTACCAGGAGACGGACGTGCTGTTCAACGATCCGGCTCGCCACTTCCCGAACCGGAAAGCCGTCACGGCCATTATCAAGGACCTGCGCAACGTCATGTTCCCGCGCTATTTCGACGACGGGGCCCCGGCGTGCTCGAACCTGCACTATTACGTGGGCAACACGCTCGTGCATATCGGGGATGCCCTGTGCACGCAGGTTACCGAGGCGCTGCTCTTCCGCGACGGAGAAACGGTGCCGCGCGTGCAGATCGAACAGCGTGCTCGTGAGATATCACGTACGTTCCTCGGCCGCGTTCCCGAACTGCAGAGCCTGCTGTTCAAGGACGTGCAGGCCGCGTTCGACGGCGATCCTGCCGCTCAGAGCAAGGAAGAGATCATATTCACGTACCCGGGCTTCTT
>CAUVMU010000255.1:0-3197 GCA_963552775.1 uncultured Eggerthellaceae bacterium
CGAAACTTCAGCCACGGACTGAAGATATGCCCCCAGATGCAGGCTAGAAACGACACCGCGCGCAGCGTTTCGTAGGACAGCAGCGAGAAGCCCCCTGCCGCATCCACGATCAGGCGCGCCACCGCCCACACCAGAAAGCCCGAAAGCAGGCCCTTTCCGAAATCGAGCAGGAACACCGCCGCTCCGCCCTTCTTGCCCAAGGTGCGCAGGGCGTTCGTCGTGCCGATATTGCCGCTGCCGTGCTCGCGCACATCGGTGTGGAAGAACAGGCGCGAGACCACCACGCCCCACGGAACGGAGCCGAGCAGGAAGGCGGCGACGGCGAGCAGCAAGCAGGCAAGCAGGTCGGACACGGATCAGTCCTTCTTCTTGAACTTGAAGCGGATAGGCGTGCCCTCGAGGTCGAAGCGCTGGCGCATGCGGTTCTCGAGGAAGCGCTCGAAGTTGTCGTCGACGAGGTCGGGACGGTTCACGAAGAACGTGAACACGGGCGGGCACGTGCCGGTCTGCGTCACGTACTTCATGCGCAGCACGGTCTTGCCGCGCGTGACCGTATGCCCGAACTCGCGGATTTCCTGCAGCCACAGGTTCAGGCGGTTGGTGGGGATGGTCAGACGGAAGTTGTCGTAGGCCTTGTCGATGTGCTCCCAGATACGGTGGACGTTCTTGCCGGTCAGCGCCGACACGGCGACGACCGGAGCGTACTTCACGAACGTGAGGCGGTCGGCGATACGCTCGCGGATCTCGGCCTTGGCCTCGGGGCCTTCGACCACATCCCACTTGTTGAGCACCACGACCATGGCGCAGCCGCGCTCGGCGGCGAATCCCGCGACGCGCTGGTCCTGGTCGGTCAGACCGAGCGTGCCGTCGATGACGAGCAGGGCGACGTCGGCGCGGTCGATGGCGCGCATAGCGCGCACGAACCCGTAGTATTCCACATCCTCGTCGATCTGGCTTTTACGGCGCAGGCCGGCCGTATCGACGATGGTGTAGGGCACGCCGTCGTGCACGATGTGCGAGTCGATGGCGTCGCGCGTGGTGCCGGCCACGTCGGACACGATGGAGCGGTCGTTGTCGGTCAGGCGGTTGGTCAAAGACGACTTGCCCGCGTTCGGGCGGCCGATGATGGCGACGTTGGCGCCCTCCTGCCCGTCAGACGCGGCCTCGGCCAGGGCCGCGGCATCGCGCAGCTCCTCGACCACGGCGTCGAGCAGATCGCCCGTGCCGTGACCGTGCACGGCCGACACCGGCCACGGGTCGCCGAGGCCGAGCCGGTAGAACTCCCACAGCTCATCGGTACGTCCGGGCGTATCCATCTTGTTGACGGTCACGAACACCGGTTTCGACGTACGCCGCAGAATACGGGCCACTTCCTCGTCGTCGGCATTGATGCCCGTGCGGCCGTCCACGAGGAACACGATGACGTCGGCCTCGTCGGCTGCAGTGAAGGCCTGATGGCGAATGGAGGCCTGGAAAGCGTCCTCGTCGCCCATCTCGATGCCCCCGGTGTCGACGAGCGCGAAGCGCACGCCGTTCCACTCCGTCTCGTGATAGGAGCGGTCGCGCGTGACACCGCGCATCTCATGGACGATGGCCTCGTCGGCCTGGCTGATACGGTTGACGAACGTGGACTTGCCGACGTTGGGTCGGCCGACCACGGCTACGAGCGGCAGGCTCATGGCAGTTCCTTTGCTGAAGAGGACGCTTGCGCGCGGGCAAGGTCCGCGATCTCATCGAAGTAATCCAACGGGCTACAGGATACCACGGCAAGGGGAAGGCTCGCCTCCTTCTCCACATCCTGTACGCGCATATCGTCGAGCATGGCGCCGCCATCGTTGAGCACGACGCGCGGCACCAGGTAGAGCGTGCGGGCGCCATGGCACGGATCCCCGTCCGCGTCCCTTCTCACGGCCCGGGCGATGTCTGTTCCGACGAGCAGTCCCGTAACGTCGACGTTGCCGCCGAAGAACTCGTTTACCACAAACAGGACGCGCACGCGCTCTCGTGCCGGAGAGGCGGCGAGCGCGGGCTTTAGGAAGGGGCGCTGCGCGCAACCTGCGATAAGGCAGGCTGTAAGACCGGCTTCCTCAAGCGCTGCGGCCGCCCGCGCAACGGAGCCTGCGGCAAGCGCGCGCTCCCAGTCGTCCAAAAACGACCGCACGATTCCGATACCGTCCTCGAACAGGGAGAAGTCGCCGTAGTAGAGGGCAGGAGGCACATGGGCGGCCACGTCGTCACCGTAGGCGTTCAGATAGAACTCGTCGGCGACGAACACCCACGCGTGCCCGCGCTCGCGCTGCGCGCGCTCCTGGAAGGGCACGATGAGGTCGAGCACCGCGCGGGCCTGGTCGGGCTCGTCGAAGCTCCGGTCGAAGCGCTTTTGGTAGCGCGTGTAGCCGAGCGGCACGATCCCCACGTCGAGAATGCCCGGACGCGCATAGGCCCAGTCGAGCGACGAGCGCAGCACGTCGCCGTCGTTCACGTCGGGAACGAGCACGATCTGGGCGTGAACCTCAATCCTCTGTGCGAGCAGGCGGTCGAGGGCGTCGATCCCGTGCTGGGCGTGCCGGCCGATCATCGCGCGGCGCACGGCAGCGTCGGTCGCCTGGAGGGACACGTGCAAAGGCGTGATGCGCTGTTCGACGATGCGCCGCTCGTCAGCTTCCGACAGGTTCGTGAGCGTGACGAACGTGCCTACGAGGAAGCTCAGGCGGAAGTCGTCGTCACGCAGCGTAAGAGAAGGGCGCAACCCGCGCGGCAGCTGGTGCATGAAGCAGAACGTGCAGGCGTTGCGGCACTGGATCACATCGTCGAACACGAGGCCTTCAAACGAGAACCCCCAGCTCTTTCCCGGTTCGCGTTCGAGGACGGCCTCACCGGCGTCCCCGTCGGCGTCGAGGTAGCCCACGCGGATCTCGTCGCCGTCGGAAAGCCAGCGCCAGTCGATGACGTCGCGCAACGGCGCGCCGTCGACCGAGGTAAGAAAACACCCCGGATAAAACCCCGCATCATCGGCCGGCGAGCCCGGCTCGACCGCGCTTATGGGCGCGCGCGGCCCCACGGAAAGCGCGCACGAGGCGCAGGACGCCGCACGCTCGATGTCGGCCGAGGGGTACGAGGGAGACGCCGCACGCTCGATATCGGCCGAGGGGTACGAAGGAGACGCCGCACGCGGTTCCCGATTCTGGCTCACAGCG